>CADEEU010000233.1 GCA_902826385.1 uncultured Acidobacteriota bacterium
GCAAAGGATGAGGCGGAAAAGGTAGCCGACACTTCTGCGATCAATCTGCGCGAAAACTTCGACGCCCTTGCTGTGTGGTCGCCTTCGGTCAAAACCGATTCAAACGGTCGAGCGACCGTTGATGTAAAGCTGCCGGACAATCTAACGCGTTACCGCATCACTGCCGTTTCAGTTGACGCGGGTAAGCGCTTTGGCAAAACGGAATCGAACATCACGGCCAAAAAGCCGCTGATGGTCCGCCCGAGCGCTCCGCGGTTCATGAACTTCGGCGACAAGATCGAGTTGCCGGTCGTGGTGCAGAATCAAACCGATCAGGACATGGCGGTCGATATCGCGGTGAGGGCGACAAATGCATCCGTTTGGGGTACCGGTTTTAGCCGGCTCGTCGATCAACAAGAGCCGCCTGAAGGCGGGACTCCAAGCGTGGGCAGACGTGTTTTGGTCAAAGCCAACAGTCGCGAAGAGGTGCGTTTCCCGGTCTCGACAGTCAAGGCGGGCACGGCCCGATTCCAGATCGCCGTCAGCTCCGGCAAGCACAACGACGCAGCAGAGATCTCGCTTCCGGTTTGGACACCGGCGACGACCGAAGCGTTTGCGACCTACGGCACGACCGACCAAAACGGCGCGATCATTCAGCCCGTCCAGACTCCGGGCGACGTCTATCCACAGTTTGGCGGGCTTGAGGTGACGACCAGTTCGACGCAATTGCAGGAGCTGACTGACGCTTATATTTATCTCGCGACTTATCCGTACGAATGCTCGGAGCAGATCGCGTCGCGCATGATCTCGACCGCCGCTTTGCGGGATGTCCTTACGGCTTTCAAGGCCAAGGACATGCCGACTGCCGCCGAGCTTGATGCGAAGTTCAAGCGCGACATCCAGATACTGCAATCGCGTCAGCGCGACGACGGCAGCTTCGGACTGTGGATTAAAGATCGCGAGCGATACGAATATCCGTTCCTTACCGTCCACGTCGCGCACGCACTCGCATTAGCGAAAGCAAAGGGCTACAAAGTGCCGGACGAGATGCTTAACCGGACGAAGCCGTATCTGAGCAACATCGAAAGCCATATGAACGACCAATGGCATAAAGCTTCGCCCGAGGTGCGGTGGACGATCTCGGCCTACGCGCTGTATGTTCGCGACATGATGGGTGACAAGGATGTCGGCAAAGCGAAGAAGCTTCTCGCCGAGGCCGCCGGAACGCGGACGCCTTCGTCCGCGATTCTCACTGGCTACGAAAAAATGCCGTTCGAAGCTCTCGGCTGGATCTTATCCGTCCTCGCCACCGATCCCGGTTCCTCAACGGAAGTTGAGTCGATCGTCCGCTTCCTGATGAATCGCACCACCGAAACCGCTGCCGCGGCAAACTTCGTCACTAACTACGGCGACGGTGGATGGCTGGTCATGTACTCGAACCGTCGGGCGGATGGCGTGCTCCTTGAGGCTCTGATCAAAGTTCGGAGTACCGGCTTTAGCCGGCCGACCGCGGAGGATGGGCCGCCTAAAGGCGGAACTCCGAACGCGGCCGTCGAAGACCTCATCCCCAAGCTTGTCCGCGGCCTTCTTGCTCATCGCAAGAAAGGCCACTGGGGCTCGACGCAGGAGAACGTATTCATCCTGCTCGCGTTGGACAAATACTTTGACGCTTTTGAAAAGGTCACGCCCGATTTTGTGACACGAATCTGGTTGGGCAACACCTACGCCGGTGAAGAAGCGTTCAAGGGACGTTCGGTTGATTCGAACGTGCTGAATGTCCCGATGTCGTATCTCGTCAATCAGGGCGGCACGTCTAACCTGTTCATAGATCGACAAGGTGCAGGACGGCTTTATTACCGCATCGGCATGAAATACGCGCCGAAGAATCTGAAGCTCGAACCAGCCGATTACGGCTTCACGGTTCTGCGAAAGTATGAAGCCATCGATAACAAGGATGACGTAAAACAGAACCCGGACGGAAGTTGGGCGATCAAGTCCGGTGCCCGTGTTCGAGTTCGTCTGACGATGGTCGCTCAGGCCCGCCGTTATCACGTCGCGTTGGTAGATCAGCTTCCGGCCGGTCTGGAAATTCTAAACCCGGAACTCGCAACGACCGAAGCCATCCCGCCCGACACCGGCGGCGGCAACACTGGTGTGACGGAAGTCGGAAGCCGCTCCTACGGACGCAACTACTACTGGTGGCGCATGAACTGGTTCGAACACCAGAACTTCCGCGACGAACGGGCCGAGGCTTTCAGCTCGCTGCTGTGGGAAGGCGTCTATAACTACACCTACGTCACTAGAGCAACCACGCCCGGCCAATTCGTCGTCCCGCCGGCAAAGGCCGAGGAGATGTACATGCCGGAAACTTTCGGTCGGTCGGGAACCGATTTTGTGAGAGTGGAATAACTCGCATCTTGCACTAAAAAGCCTCGTCTCCGGACTATTTTGAGGCGTGGGTTCGAACATTAAAGAGTAGCTGACAGCTATCAGCCAACAGCTGTCAGCTATTTTTCCACCACCCCAAAATATTCATTTTGGGGTGTGCTAACATGGTCGGTCATGAAGGTAGTTTTCTTGAGCTTTGTAGTGCTGCTGACAGCGATTGCGGCAAACGGCCAGGGACCGGCCGAACAGATTCACGCGACCGAACGTGCATTCGAAAAAGCAGCTGCTGAAAAGGGTATAAACGCGGCCTTCGTCGAATTCCTTTCACCTGTTGGCGTGATGTTTATGCCAGATGCCGTGAATGGTCGTGAAACGTGGAAAGCGCGGCCCGCGTCGCCTGCCGTGTTGACCTGGAATCCGATCTGGATCGACGTTTCTTCGAACGGCGTGATGGCTTACAGCATCGGCAATTCTCAGTTTCGGCCGAATGGGAAAGACGATGCGTCGGTTTATCACGGCCACTACATTTCAGTATGGCTGAAACAGCCGAACGGCCGTTTCCTGGCGGCTTTAGATACCGGCATAAATCACGAAAAGCCGACGGCCGAACCGACGGAGTGGAAGTCGCCAGTGGACAGCGGCAAAAGCGGAAATCCCGATAAAATCTCCGCGGCGGATTCGGCGGTCGGATTTTATCAGACTGCCGCCGAGTCAGGTTCGTCAAAGGCGTATAAATCCTACCTCGCCGATGACGTGATCATGATGCGGCAGGGAAAACAACCCGCGTTTGGAAAGAAGGCGGCGCTCGATCTCATCGACGGCGACCTAAAAGTAAACTTTGCAAAACGAAAGTCATTTACGGAAGCCGTCGAACTCGCTTACGTGCATAGCCCGTACTCGATAACCAACAAAAAAGGAGCCGAGGTCGAGCGTGGAAATTTTGTCCAGGTTTGGAAGCTTCGAAACAAAAAGTGGGTGATAGTGGCGGATGTGCTTGTTCCTTTGGCGAAGTAAGCTAGTTAACCGAACGTGTATGTGATCTTGCGGGTCTTTTTCTTTGCGTTCGGAGAAAAAACCGTGTTCCTGGCCGCCTTTGTTGCGAATTGCTGAAGCATTATATTGCCCGCGAGAGCCTCAGTTTCCCGAACATTTCCTTCGGGATCAAGATTGACCCGCACAACGACTACGTACTTAGAGCCGGATGAATTTTCAATCCTCCGGGCCAACGCGAAGGAAGTTGTATCCAGCGTTGGCAGCTCATAGCTCAGGACATCGTCCGATCCATCTTCCAACTTCACGCTCACGGGAACATTCGTGACTTTATTCACTTCACTAAGTTGAGCTTTCTTCGCTTTCTCGATCCTGGATGATTCCTCACGGGCACGAAGTTCCTCCTGAGTTTTGATCCCGCCATAGACGATGATGGAGGGCAGAATAACGACGAATGCTGCTTTCCACAGGTAGCCCAATTCTGGCCCATCGCTATCAGGGTCGCTGGCACTGATAACTCCAAAGGTCAGACTTGTCACTATCGGACGTTTTTCTTCTGGCAGATGAAACCGCGTTTTGCAGTAATCACAATGCGCCCATCGGTCTCTCATGGATATCCGTTCTATCGAAGCCCCGCATTGCGTGCAGTTAAAAGTTTTCATAAACAACGCTTTCTTTCAGAATGACGGCTCAGAAAATCCAATTTGCTTACGAATTTTTCCACAGCTAAAATACAAATTTTGAAGGAATTACGATAGAAACCGGGTTGCAAATCGACAGGTTTAAAATCACAATCTAGTCGTGAGTTACAGCTTTAAGAAAGTAACAGAACTTCTCCGGCTTGAGGCCAACGCGATAGAACGACTGCGATTTTAAGTGATTGTAAAGGCAAAGTGGTGGTCGTCGGCGTCGGCAAATCGGGGGTGATCGCGCAGAAGATAGCCCAAACTTTGACCAGCACCGGAACGGTCGCAATCTTTCTACATCCGTCTGACGCTTTGCACGGAAGCCTTGGCATGATCACGACGGGCGATGTTGTCATCGCGCTGAGCAATTCCGGCGAAACGGAAGAGATCATTGCTTTGCTTCCCGCTCTGAAAGCGCGACAAGTGCCCATAATCTCGATTGTCGGAAATACGTATTCGACACTCGCTCGCCAGTCCGATGCGGTCCTTGATGCATCGGTCGATCAGGAAGCGTGTCCGCTAAATCTTGCCCCGACCACGTCGACAACAGTTGCACTCGCAATCGGAGACGCCATTGCAATGACGCTGATGGAATCGCGAGGACTGACGCCCGAAGATTTCGCCGTCAATCATCCCGGAGGCCGTCTGGGCAAACGTTTGACGGTACGTGTTTCCGATTTGATGCACGAAAGCCCGAACGTCTCGGCCGCAAGCGGCTGGCTGGATGTTGTGAAATCTATCTCGAAGAATTCGCTCGGCGCGGTAAACGTCGTGGACCAAGACAATCGCCTTGTCGGGATCGTCACCGACGGCGATCTTCGCCGAACCATCGAGCGTGTCGCCGAAACTGGGCTCGACGGCCTGACAGCCGAGCAAATGATGACTAGC
This sequence comes from uncultured Acidobacteriota bacterium, assembly GCA_902826385.1. Taxonomy (GTDB): domain Bacteria; phylum Acidobacteriota; class Blastocatellia; order Pyrinomonadales; family Pyrinomonadaceae; genus OLB17. The sequence continues at coordinate 4,932 of CADEEU010000233.1, forward strand.
GGCCCGGTTACCGCCACGGCTGAAATGCTGGCCTACGACGCTCTGCAATTGATGGAAAATCGGCCTTCGCAGATATCCGTTCTTCCCGTGATCGATAGTAACGGCCGGTGCGTAGGGTTGCTCCGGCTGCACGACATTGTGAGGAGTGGCCTGTGACCCATAAACGGAACAACAAAATGATTCCAAATTACATCGCACACTTCGCTGGTTCAGAAATTAGATTTATTTTTCTCTGAGGTTCACAGATCAATGACTGGATATTTTAAGTTTGCGGGCACTGTATTCGCGTTGTTACTTTTCTTTTCGGTTACGAACGCTCAGCGTCCCGAGGTGACGGTCAGCCTAAACGAGGCATTTTTAGATTCGCTTCTCGATGCGGTCTTTCAGAATTCTCCGCCGATCGAGTTTTCGATTGCTTCGAACAGACATAGCCGCGCAGACGCGGAGATGCAGAGTTTAAGAGGGGCAAGTGAAAATGGTCTCGAAGGCTCTGGGATAAACCCAGGTAAGCGATACGGCCCTGTGTTTTCTTTCTCGGCGACCCCGAGTCCCGGCACTGAAAACCGCTCGTGTAAAGAGGTAATCCAGCTTCTTCGTGAGACGAACGGCGTCCGAACAGCGGTGCGGTTTCGCGATGGCAAAATACTCGCACCGCTCGCCTTTAGCGGCAACTACAATCCGCCGCTGGTCGGCTGTGTGCCGTTCACGGGTTACGCCGAGACGACCATTGACCTGGAATTCGACCAGCAAAATCAAAGAGTGGTCGCGCGAGCTCGCGTGCTGAACGTATCTCTCAATGGAACGGGCGGTGTGGGCGGTTCGCTGATCGCCAAAATGGTGCAGAGCTCCATTGATAAAAAGATCAATCCGATCGAGGTCGTCCGGCTTGATAAATTGTCGTTCGCCCTTCCCGTCCGAAACTCGACAAGCCTAAATATGAAAGCCGTCGGAATACGGACCGGCGTGGAAATCGGAGTTTTGAACATCCACGTCGCTTACGATTTCGTGAAGTAGTTCAAGCCGATCGAGATAGCCCAATCCGGACGTCCCGTAGACGAAATCGTATGTCTTTCCGGAGATATCCTCCCAAGCTTTCCCGAATTTCCTGTCATTTCCGCAATGGAACACGACTTGCCAATAAGTTAGCTAGCCGGTGCTTTC
>CADEEU010000234.1 GCA_902826385.1 uncultured Acidobacteriota bacterium
CAGCGTTCCGATGTTTATTCTGGCTCAGATTATCGGCGCCTTTTCGGCTTTCGTATTCTTTAGGTGGCTGACGGACATGGAGAAACAACAATGATTGAAAAACCGAGCGTTCTTATTCTATGCACCGGCAATTCCGCACGAAGTCAGATGGCCGAAGGGTTGCTTAAACATATCTGCGGAGACGAATTTGATGTTCACAGCGCCGGAACCAGACCGATCGGCGTAAGCCCCGAATCGATTGAGGTGCTGGCGGAGCTTGGGATCGACATCAGTTCCAACCGGTCAAAGTCTGTCGACTCATTCGCCGACCGCGAGTTCGATTATGTGCTGACGGTCTGCGACAACGCCCGCGAAAAGTGCCCTTATTTCCCCGCTCGCACAAAGCTGGTCCACCACGCATTTGAAGATCCATGGTTTGCCGAAGGCGGGCATGAAGACCGGCTTGCCGCTTTCCGCCGCGTGCGTGACAAGATCGACGCATATCTTCGCGACGATTTTGTCAAAACCGTCCTCGGATTATAAACTCGCCGCACGCTATGTCATACGTTCTCGCATTCGACCAGGGCACGACCAGCAGCCGTTCGATTATCTTCGACCACGACGGAACGCCCGTGTCCGTTGCCCAGAAAGAATTCACACAAATCTATCCAAAAAGCGGCTGGGTCGAGCACGACCCGTGGGAGATTTGGAGTTCGCAGATCGATACCGCGGTTGAGGCTTTGTCGAAAGCCGGCGTCGGGCCGCGAGAGATTGCGGCGGTCGGGATCACGAATCAACGCGAGACCACGGTAATATGGGACCGAAAAACCGGAGAGCCTGTTCATAACGCCATAGTTTGGCAGGACCGGCGAACGTCAGACCTTTGCAACCAGGTCCGCGAAAAACACGGTGCGTTTATCCGGCAAAAGACCGGTCTTGAGGTCGATGCATATTTCTCGGCCAGCAAGATCGCGTGGTTGTTGAACAGCATTGAAGGGCGGCGTGCTCGTGCTGAATCGGGCGAACTTGCGTTTGGGACGATCGACACCTGGCTCGTCTGGAAACTTACAAGAGGACGGCATCACATAACCGATGTGTCGAACGCTTCGCGGACAATGCTTTTTGACATCCGAACGCTTGATTGGGATGACGAACTGCTCGGAATTTTCGATATTCCGCGTTCGCTGCTTCCAGAAATTCGCTCGTCGTCGGAAGTCTATGGCGAGATCACAAATCCCGACGGCCTGGCCGGAATACCGATAGCGGCAATAGCGGGCGACCAGCAAGCGGCGCTTTTTGGCCAGGCTTGTTTCGAGACCGGCTCGACCAAGAATACCTACGGCACGGGCTGCTTTATGCTGCAGAATACGGGCGAGGTTCCGGTCGAGTCAAACAATCGGCTGCTGACTACGGTCGGCTGGCAGATCGATGGACGAACCGAATATGCGCTCGAAGGAAGTGTGTTCATCGGCGGAGCGGTCGTACAGTGGCTGCGCGATTCGCTTGGCATTATCGGCAGCTCATCCGAGGTCGAAGCCATGGCCGCCGCGGTCGAAGACAACGGCGGCGTATATTTCGTACCTGCGTTTGCGGGATTGGGAACGCCGCACTGGAATCAGGAGGCCCGCGGCCTTATCGTCGGGCTGACGCGCGGTACCGGTAAAAGTCACATTGCCCGTGCCGCGCTGGAATCGATCGCCTTTCAAACCGCCGACCTGCTCGATGCAATGCAGTCGGATTCAGGGACAAAGCTATCGGAACTGCGCGTTGACGGCGGCGCGACCGCGAACAGATTGCTGATGCAGATACAGGCCGACCTGCTGCAGATTCCGGTCGTGCGCGCCCAAACCCAGGAAACGACCGCGCTAGGAGCCGCCTACATGGCCGGTCTTGCATCCGGTTTTTGGAAGTCGAAATCCGATCTTTCACAACACTGGCAATCGCGCGAAAGATTCGAACCAAAGATGAAAGAAACGGATACACGTGACCTTCGTTCACGATGGAGCGAAGCGGTCGCAAGATCGCTTGATTGGTCAAGATAAAAAAAAGGAGGCCAAAACTCGGCCTCCCAATGGAACTGCGAATTAGAAATTTTTAGACGTCGTTATTCTCGCCTTTCGATTTGCTCAAACCGGCGGCGACCTGTGCTTGCGGCAGCGGAGCTCCGACGGCGTCGGATTTTGTAAGAGGTTTTTCGTCCTCATCATCGGTCTGCGTATCGCTTACGATCAGTTTGCCCGAATGTTTGGTAAATATCAGCGCGCCTTTTTCGGTATCGAAATCCACCAGAACGAAATCGCCTGTTTCGACCTGCTCCGTCGCCACCAGGTTCGATAGCGGATAAACCAGGAACCGTTCGATTGCCCGTTTCAGGTGACGTGCACCATACTTCAGATCGATGCCTTCGTTGAGCAAAAATTCCTTCGCTGGTACTGAGCATTCGAAGACGAATTTCGTGCCGGCCGATTCCGTAATGCGGTCCTGGACCGCTCCGAGCTCGATGTCCAGAATGCGTCGAAGGTGGTGTTCCTTCAGGCTGCGGAACACGACAACCTTGTCGATGCGGTTCATGAACTCCGGCGAGAATTTACGTTTTGCCGCTTCCAGGGCGGTGCGATAGATCTTGGTGTCGATCTCGCTGTCCTCTCTCGGTTTGCCGGCCTTACCCGGTGCAAACCCGATGCCGCCCGAGATCATGTCCGACATCTCTCGCGCACCGAGGTTCGAGGTCATAATGACCACCGTCCGCGAAAAATCGACGCGGCGGTTATCGCCGAGCGTCAACGTGGCCTTATCCAGAATTCCCAGCAAGAGCTGCCAAAGCGAATCGGACGCTTTTTCGATCTCATCGAAAAGCACAAAGGTCAGTTTTGTGTCTTCGGTGTGGGCCTTGTCGAGGTTTTCCTGAGTCAGCATCGGCGAAGTTTCGCGGTGGCCGAGATATCCCGGAGGCGAGCCGATAAGTTTTGCAATCTCGTGCGAGTGCTGAAACTCGGCACAGTCGATCTTGACGACGCTGTGCGGATCGTTAAAAAGCACCTCGGAAGCCGCTTCGACGACGCGCGTCTTACCCGAACCGGTCGGCCCAAGGAACAACATTGTTCCGATTGGCCGCTGTGGGTTGTTCATACCGGCGAGATATATCTGGAAAAGGCCGCTCAGACGGCGAACGCCGCGCTCCTGGCCGACGATCAAATTCGACAGCTTTTCCTCAAATTCCTTTGCACGGGGGCTCTTTCTGTCGGGATCCAAAAGGACCCCTTTTGAAGCTCCTGCTTTTTTATTCGCCGTTTCGTTCTTCATCTGACCTCTCCCTCACCGGAACCTCTGGTGCCGCATGCAGCGTTCCGCTAAACCGAATGACGATTGTCAAACACGTATTTGCCCAATTTTAGCAGGGCAAATCCGTCGTCACTAATGATGATTTCAATAATTTTTGCGTTGGCTGGACTTTAGACAATGGCGGGGAATGTCCAAAGGAAATACTTAACAGCCGCGTCGGCCGCATTTTGTCCCCACTAATTTGTTAGCACAATAAATACTGTGCTTGCAAGGGTTTTTAGAAGAAATTTTAACTTTAAACTGGATTTCTGGGTTTAATCGTAGTATCCGCGAACTTATATTATCTAATCTGAAACCCGATCTCCATACAACAAAACCTCAGTGTCAGTTAGTTCTTCTGAGACCACTAACCGATAGTGTTTCTCTGATACAAGCCCGATTCGGCCTTCATTTTGTTCGAGTTCAAATAAAGCGATTGCCCCATTATTCATGAATTGCGCAGCAACAGATTTGCATTTCAGAGTAGGGAACTTTGCCGCAGCCATCGCAAAGTCCTGCTCTATCTGGACGATGCCCAAGCTGTCGTCATGCCCTTTTGCCTGTACGGGTATTATGAAATGAGATCCCCGCTTATCTAATCCAAGATAGAGTTCGTCGGTTTCGACCTGCCCCATGCTGGGTACCGTGGTTCTCAAGTGATTTTGGAGTGAATAACAAGTTAGACCCGTAAAAATGTCAATCAATCGGTTAAAGCGTACGATAGCCAAAAGAGCCTGTTCATCACCGAGGGCATAGCGCGTGATAATACCGGGAGTAGCATCGAGAATCTTCGTCTCGCTCATGCTTGAGTTTGGGGAAAGAGCAAATGCAGGAGAAAGCGCAAATCGGTAGCGAGCGATACCAGCCGGACGAATGACCCACTGCATTCCTTCATGGGCGGTATCAAGGATACGTCGAGGCAGTGACTTTCGGTAACGGTACGAATAAAGAATGTCGCCCAAATTTTTAGGCAGCTTGATTTCCAATTTCTCCGCTACGGTCGCAAACTCGTCCCGATTAAACTCAAACTCGGTTATTCCGGGGCGAAAGTAAGCAAAGAAAATGTCTTCTATTATTCGATCGTACCGATTCGTTGAAGCCATATCTATTGATTCCCAGGCCATCGAAGAACTACTACTTCCTCGTTAAGGTCACTTTTGGTCGCGGTGGAAAACCTCGTACGAAACTGATCAATTCGTACCGTTTGATACCCGAGAGTTTCTGCAATTTTCGCTAAAAGTTGGCCGGTCCTGATCATTACCCGCAAATACGAAGCTTGATCGCCCACAACGTAGGCAAGGTGCGCACCTGGCTTTAAAGACACGCTCAAGGCTTCTAGATGCTTCGCCATCCCGCCGAAGTAGAGTTTCGTGACCCTGGCATACATTCGTTCAAAACCTGATGTTTTACCGAGTTCAATTCGCCGTTTTTCTATCTCGTCGGCGATCCTGTTAATGTCGGCGACACCCGCAACAAAGCTGTCATCAGTATCTTCCCGGTAAACACCGCGCGTGTTTGAACGTAACAAGGTTTTCTTCATTTCCCGCAGCTCTTGTTTATTATTTACAAAACCGAGCATGACAGATTCCAGCCGCGTCGTTCTTGTATAGTCCTTCTCGTTAGGATAGGGCGGTGAAGTTATTACAGCGGAAACCTGATTTCCGTTTAAAAGTGAAGAAATATTTCGTGAATCTGACAACAGAACCCTGGCCTCGGGAAAGCTTTCACCGTTTACATTTCTTAAATCACCCGCAACTTTGCCTACCTCGCTGAACCATTCGCTTACGACCGGAACGTCCGGTCTGGCTCGCCCAACTCCTACTTCAGGGCCGAAGCGAAGATTGCTGATCTTGAAAACGAGCACATTTGCAAAGGCCAGTCGCAAATGGTCGTAATAGCTAGTTCCTCTCAATCTATTTATTTCATCAAGAAGCACTAAAGCCTTGTGAAGCGGTATTGGGCTTATTGACCCTTTCAAAATTATTTGCTCTTGTTCCAAAGAAAACCCGCGAAGGTTGGATTTAACAATATGTTCTTCAGGAATGTCGGAAATGCCGCGTTTGTTTAGCGCAGAAATGGCGCGATCGTAGATCCCTTCGGCGACCTCCACCAAGGCCTCCGGATCAACATTCCAATTGGTCTTTACAGAACTGGCAAAATGAGCAAAACGATTGGCTTCAACACCGATTGAAGGTACGCGACAGGCTTTAGCCTCGACTATAGTGGTTCCAGTCCCGCAAAAAGGGTCGAGAACAATGTCTTGCTCACCTAAATCGAATTCTTCAAGGTACTGCCTAACCAGATGAGCGGGATAAGAAAGTACAAAGCGATACCAATCATGAAACGGACGGTCATGAGCAGCGAGTTTATTTCGTGCGCTGTTAGAAACCACCCAAGCTGGCGGTGGATTTATCCCGGACTCGACGTCATACTTCATAATCGTCACAGCAAGTTTGGTTACATAATTAGCTTATGCAATATCCGTCTCCTCCTCAGAAAATCGAGGGTTTAATCGTAATATTCCAGGCCGAGATGTGTGATCAAATCTTCGCCGCGCATGTGGCGCAGGGTATTTTTTAGTTTCATCAATTGAATGAAAATATCGTGCTCCGGATAGAGGCCGGGAGCGGTCTGCGGGGCCTTGAAATAGAACGACAGCCATTCCTGCACGCCGCGCATTCCGGCACGCTGGGCAAGGTCCATAAACAAAGCGAGGTCCAGAGCAAGCGGTGCGGCGAGGATCGAATCGCGGCAGAGGAAATTGACCTTTATCTGCATCG
>CADEEU010000235.1 GCA_902826385.1 uncultured Acidobacteriota bacterium
CCTCGGCCGTCACGTCGGCTTTTGAAAGGTTTACCTGGTGGCAGAGCGGGATAAGCTCAGGTGTTTTCTTTGCCGCCATGATGCCGGCGATGCGAGCGATCTCAAGCGGGTCGCCTTTTGGATTCGTTTTTTCGCTGATCGCGGCAACGGTTCCGGGTGCGAGCAGCACCTTGCAAGACGCAACCGCTTCGCGCATCGTAACCTGCTTGTCCCCGACATCTACCATCTTGATCCGGCCTGATTCGTCGTAATGTGAAAACTCTGACATTTCGAAGAGGATTTTCCCGCAAAGCCGCAAAGAACGCAAAGGGATTTGCCAACTGCACGATCTGCGGGCCGACCGCGATAAAGCGTATGTTGTCTAAACCAAGAAAACAATTCTCCCGACTTCGCCTTTTTCGATATCGCGGCCCTTGGGAACAAAGATCAATGAATCGGCGGATGCGAAACTGACGAAATCCGAGGATCCCATCCACCGCACTGAAGTTGCGACCAAGCGGCCGACGGCATCCGTTGATAGTTTTGAAGGTAGATAGGTGTCACGTTCTCTTGTGCCTTTTGCACGATCGCCTGCGACGGCAAGGCCATCTCTCAGGCATGGGTTTACCACATTTTGCATCCGCCCGATCAAGTGCCGCACAAAAAGATGAAACGTCACGGCGGCAGAAACCGGGTTGCCCGGAAGGCCAAAGACGCAGGTCTTTTTGAGTTTACCGAACACGGTCGGCTTGCCCGGCTTGAGGGCGACCTTGTCGAAAAAAATCTTTGCGCCGAGTTCCTGCAACGCCAATTTTGTCAGATCGTATTTGCCGACCGATACGCCGCCGGTCGTAATGAGAATATCGGCCCGCTCAATCGAATCTGAAATTTGAGATTTGAGATCTGAAATATTGTCTCCGACGGTTGGGAAAATCTCAGGTTCGGCACCTGCTGACAGGCAAAGGGCCGCGAGCATTAGCGAGTTTGAATTTCTGATCTGGTCTCGTTTCGGCTTCTTCGCAATTTCAACGACCTCAGTCCCGGTTGAAAAAATGGCGACGCGCGGGCGCTTTGCCACTTTTATTTTCGCGTAGCCGATAGCAGCAGGAACGGCGATGCCGGCGGACGTAAGCATTTCGCCTTTTTTGATGACGGTGCGACCGTTCTTTATCTCTGCTCCCTTGCGGATGATGAAACGGTCTTTTCCGGTGGGTTCGAGAATGACGACTTTTCCGTCCTTTTCCTCCGTCAGCTCGATCTTCTGCACGGCGTCGGCACCGGCTGGGACCGGAGCTCCGGTCATTATTCGGACGGCTTCACCTTTTTTTAAAGTCTTATGCCAACCGCGCCCGGCGGCGGATTCGCCGACGATTTTGAGCGTCGCTGGCGCGATTTTCGTGTCGGTTGCCTTAACGGCGTAACCATCCATCTGCGAGCGGTCGAACGGCGGCAAGTCGGTGTCGGCGACTACGTTTTCCGCGAGTATGCGGCCGATCGAATCGGCAAGGTTGATTCGTTCGGTGCCGAGCGGGTTTGATTCGCGCTCGATGATCTTGAGTGCCTTCGCGACTGGGATCATGATGAGACGGAACGCGGACGCCCTCGTCCGCGTGTGTGCGAATCACGAACAAACGCATGTGATTCAGTAACTTACAATCAACCGATTAACGCCGCAAAACGCGGCGTGGCGGACGAGGGCGTCCGCGTTCCATTACTTGATCAAGTAAAACTCCGTCTGCCGCGGGCGGAACCATTTGTAGCCGGTGTCGGTCATGTAGGCGTCGTCTTCGGCCATGATGGTGACGCGTTGGTTGTTCCATTCCGGAACGTCGGTCGAGGTGTTGAGCTCGATCGACATATACGAGCCGTTGATGATCTTATTCGCCCCGCCTCCGATGTTGCCGCGGAAATCTATTGACGGTCCCAAGCCGTGGCCGTGCGTGCCGAGCGGGTGCGAATAGATCATGCAATTGATGTTCTGCTTTTTACATTCGGCCATCGACGCTTCGTAAACCTCGGTGCCGGTCATGCCGGTGCGGGCTATTTGAAAGATAATGTCCTGCAGGCGATTGGTATTTTTCAGAGCGGTTTTCAATCCCGCAGGAGCATCCTTTTCGCCCGGTTTCAGCACGTATGCGTGTTTTTGCCAGTCGGTGGAAAGGCCCATGTAGTTGAGGCCGAAATCGACATGAATGAGATCGCCGGGCTGGATGATGTCTGATTCGCTTGCGGTGCTTAGGAATTGGCCGGTAGTGCCGGTCGTGGTTGCCTGACGCTGAATGCGCAGGTCGGGCTGGAACCAAGTGTCGACGCCAAGATCGTTCAGCTGCTGCAGCATCCACCAGCGGACGTCGCCGGCGGTGGTTTTGCCGGGCTTGATCACTTCTTTCGAAAAAGCACGGCGGGTGATCACATCGGTCGCTAGAACGGCGGTGCGGTAATGCTCAAGCTCTTCGGGCAGGCGCGTGTCGAAAAATTCGGTCAGCAGATTCGAAGCGGAGACGAATTTCTTTTCGTTATCGGGGCCGAGCGTTTCCGCAAGAAATTTGTACGAGTCGTAACTGAGCCCGCTTTGCTGCCCGCGCGTGCCGCCGATGTTCAAGGCGATAGTCTTCGGATTCCGCTCGTCGACCAATTTTTTAAGCTCTTCGCCGAACTTGTCTCGTGCGGGAAGCAGCATTCGATAATGGTTCTTCAGCCGCTCCTCGTTATACCGCAGCATCGCGACCCGCTCGATCCGCTCGCCGCGGTCGATAAAAATAAACAGATCGCGTCGTCCAACTATCGGAATCGGCGGCACAATATGCGGCGTCACCGGGTCGCTCTTAAACTCCTCATTCACCACAATCCACATCTCGATCCCATGCCGCTTCATCATCGGCAGCAGTAGGGAGCCAAGCCGTTTTTTCAGCCACTGCTCACGAACATTCGCCTGCTCTCGCTGAGTGAGCAACTTTGGCATCGGCGGGATCGGTTCGTTTGAGCGGTTTTGGGCATGTAAAGTGATGTATCCGAGAAAAAAACACAGCACTGTGGATATGAGCCGATTCATACGATTCTCCAATTAGTCCACCCGCATCAAAGCTTCAAAGCCTGCCTGAACAAAATGCTTATCGTTGGTGAAAGCTTGAGTCGATCCATGATCTTCCATAACGACAAACGAAACGCAGTCAACTAGACCCCATGTTTTATCCTTTCGGGCTTTGAAAAGATTAAAGGCCCGATTCAACAAGTCTGCATCGAGACCGATTATGGTTGCGTTTTCATCGCTCAGAATATTCTCGATGGCAATGATCGCCTCATCTTTGTAACTTCGTGCCAAGGAATTTCCGATCTCAAGCAGGATGCAATCTGTCGTCAACCAGGGCAAGTCCTGAAAAGCGTCCCGAAGTTCGAGAGCCTTCGAGTGAAGCTCATCGCGCGGGTTTATCCATGCAATGATGAAGGAGGTATCGACAAAGATCATTAATCGGTAGTTTTGTCGCCGTAAACGTAATCGTCAATATTTGTCGCAAAATCCGGCGGACCTTCGATCCGAATCTTATTCATGTTCTCTATGAAGCTTTTCCTAGATTGTTTTTGAGGACGAATCTCCGCAAGACTTCGAACATGTCTGTACAGCCCTTCCAGCTTTTCCACAGGAACCTTATCGATCTCTTTTTTTATCTCTTCAACGGTGATCATCATCTACCCTTAGATCATTCGATTTCCCCGATAGTACAATAGTTTGCCATGTTAGTCTAAATATCTTTTCGATGATAAAATAACGGCTTTTATCCAATTAAAGAGAGGAATTTGGAAGCTGTGATCGACTTTGAATTGTCAGAAGAGCATATTGCATTACAAAACACTGTTCGCGAGTTTTGTGCGGGCGAGGTCGCGCCGTACATAAAGGAGTGGGATGAGAAGTCTCATTTTGAGCGGAAGGTTTTTGACAAGATGGCGGAGCTTGGGCTGCTTGGGGTTTGTATCCCGGAGCAGTACGGCGGGGCCGGGTTTGATTATATTTCGCTGGGGCTCGTGTGCGAGGAACTTGAGGCTTGCGACACGTTTTTGCGGGTGGCGATGTCGGTGCACGTTGGGCTGAATTCATTGAGCGTATTCACCTGGGGCACTGAGGAGCAGAAGCAGAAGTATCTTGTTCCGCAGGCGAAGGGTGAGAAACTAGCGACTTTTGGACTGACCGAGCCGAACGCAGGAAGCGATGTCGTCGGGATGCGTTCCTATGCCAAACGCGACGGCGACGACTGGATTTTGAACGGCGAGAAAATGTGGATTTCGCTCGGGGACGTGGCGGATCATTTTCTGTTCTTCTGCTGGACCGATCAGGAAAAACAAAAGATCCGCGATCACAGCGGGATTTCGTGCTTTATCGTCGAGCGGACGATGCCCGGTTTTTCGAGCGGGACGCTCCACGGCAAGTTGGGAATCAAGGCCGGCAACACCGGTTATTTTTCACTGCAGGATGTTCGGGTCCCGGCTGCCAGTATGCTCGGTAAGGAAGGTGAGGGCTTCAAGATCGCGATGTTTTCGCTGGAAAATGGGCGGTACACGGTTGCGTCGGGTGCGACCGGTGTTATCCGAGCTTCGCGTGATGCGTCGGTCGCTTATGCCAACACGCGCGAGGTGCAGGGACAGACGATCGGTAATTTCCAGCTGGTGAAGCAGAAGATCGCCAACATGGAAGCGGACTATCAGATGACGCATTTACTTTGGCTGAAATGTGGTTACTTGAAAAACGAGGGGCTGCCTTCGGCGAAAGCCGCGAGTCTGGCCAAATGGCAGGCGACGACGCGATCCGAAACCGCCGCATCGATGGCTATCGAGATTCACGGAGCGAACGGTTACACGAACGATTATCCGGTCGAGCGTTATTTGAGAAACTGCAAGGCTGCGGTGATCTACGAGGGAACTCGCGACATTCACACACTGATGCAGGCCGATTGGGCTCTCGGGCTCAAAAAAGAGAAAGCGGCCAGAGTAGTCCTGCCGCCATTTCAACCGGCGGAAGCAAAACGCACGGCCAGCTAAAGAATCGGATTTTTTCCAACTATCAACTGCCGAGAATTTATCTTTGGCAGTCGATAGTTTTTTAGTGTCTTTACGCGGACTTCAGGATCCGCTGTGTGTTAAGCTGGCTTGATGTAGCCGATTTGTGACCATTTTCCGTTGTGAAAATAAAGCAGGATAGAGCACGAGTATTCTGGGTTTGCACATTGTCCAGAGATACTGACCAAATCGATTTTTCCGTCCGCGTCAAGATCGGCAAAGGCATCCGAATCCAAGAATTCATTAATCTTTCTGCCTTCGGGGTCGCCAGTCTGTTTTTCGCGAAAAGGTCCCTTTAAATTAATCTTCTTGTTTGCCCACTTTTTTGCGCTTTCCGGCAGGGAAGCGAACAAATCCTTTTGATTCTTGATGATTCCGGCGTTTGCTCGTTTTGAGTTGCTCGGAACGACGACAAAAACATCGCTGCTTGCGTAGTTATCGATTTTGGCGGGATCACAAGTCCGTATTTTTTGCGAGAAGGTATTCCTTTCCAGGTCTGAAGGTAATTCCAAAGTCCATCCGTCCTCGCCAGTCTTGATGAGTGTTCCCGTGGTCAAATATCCGGCGCAATTCAGGATATCAGCCTTAAGCTTTAATCCTTTCTCGAACGGCGGGTACGCGGGGGCTTTCACGGATTCGTCTACTCGGTCATCGGCAAGGATCTCTTGCGTCGGCACGACAGGTCCTGCCTGAACTTCCGAGTTATCGCGAATACTGATATTAGAGATCAAGATCAACGGCAAGTCAAAATTCACCAGAGACCGTTCATTACTGGTGTCAGGCCTTGATTGCTGCACATTAGAACTGGCCGGAACCTGACAAAAGCTATTGAACAACAGAAGACAGAAACTGGCTGTCAGAATAACGAACTTCATAAGGTTACTCTCTTCCTTCTCGAAACGGCATTACATGAATGTGATCCCAATGCCTGGGCCGATTCTCGACGTTCCCCGCGGAAATGCACTGATCAGATTAGGGTCATTGGCGTAAAATGTGGCTTGGGGATAAAGACGTATAGTCCTTCTGATAAACTCAATCGTTGCC
>CADEEU010000236.1 GCA_902826385.1 uncultured Acidobacteriota bacterium
CGTTGCCCGACAGGTAGGCGTCGGCGGTTTCGTTGTCGCCGGTTTCGGGATTCCAGTTGACGAACAAAGGCTTGATCTTGGTTCGCAGAAAGTGATCCGGGCACGAGGTTCCGAGAGCCGCGAGTCGCGGGCCATCGACGCAGTTTACAAAACGCAGCATCTTCCAGTCGTCCTGAACGGTTCCGACAAAACGGCGGTAAACCGAAACCTGTCCGCGAATAAAAGGAATGATCTCAGTCTGCAATTTCTGACGCGTTGCGTCGTCGAGAGCTTTGTATTTCGCCCCGCCAAATGTTGCCTCGCCCTTGTCGCGTTCCTCGATGTATTGGGCCGCACGATCGATGATCTCAAGAGCGGTTTCGTAGCAAGTTTTGTCGTTGTTATCCCACGAAGACATTCCATGATGGCCGAGCAAAATGCCTTTGGCGTTCGGATTGTCTTTGATCAGTTGCTCGATCTTTAGGCCGATGTCAAAACCGGGACGCTGCCATGGAATATAGATCAGATCGTCGCCGTAAACTTCTTTCGTCAGCCTTTCCTGATTAACACAAGCCGCGATCGCGATGACCGAATTCGGATGCAAATGATCGACGTGTTTGAACGGCACGAGCGTGTGCAGCGGAGTATCGATCGAGCAGGCACGCGGGTTCAGGTTGAACGTGCAGTGCGAGTACATCGGATACATCCTGTCCTCGATCGGCGTTTTCGCGCCGTTGTTCGGGTCGTTTTCGTAGATCGCACGCATGTCGCGAACCTTATTAAGATAAAGCGAAGCAAATCCGTCGCGTTTCGCCGTGCGAAGATCGCCGCCCGAGCCTTTGAGCCAAAGTACCTCGACCTCTTCGTCGGTGAGCGGGTCTTTCTCCTGCAATTTCGAAGACGTGTTGCCGCCTCCGGTATTGGTCAGCGTAAGGTCGTCGCCGAGGCGATTTGAACGGTAAACGAGACGATCGACGCCTTCAAGTTGGTCGGCGTCCGCGTCACTCCAAAGATACTTAACAAACTTAAAACGCGATTCTGATGCTGCTGGGTTACTCATTAGACTTATAAATTCCGTATTTAATTTGGGATTCGTGCTCCCTGATATCGAAAATCACTGATTGATCTGGGCAACGATCAAGCGTGTGTGCCCACGAAACGGAAAACCGCTTAACCATCGTGATAACGGGAGAATATCAATTTTTGTTTGCAAACGCAACCAAATATATAAATTGGTCAAGCCAACTGTAAACTTCAAATACACTCCGCGACGCCGTCACCGATGTTCACATCGTATATCTCCGGTTCGATACCGGTTTCGTCCCGGTATTCTCGGGCAATACTCTCGCTGAAAGCATCGCGCGCTGTCGGCTCGACTAGGTTTATCGTACACCCGCCAAATCCCCCTCCGATCATGCGGGATCCCATCACGCCCGGATGTCGGCGGGCGATCCCGACCATTGTGTCGAGTTCGGCACAGCTCACCTCAAAATCATCTCTCAGGCTGTTGTGAGACTCGTTGATGAGATTGCCGAGCCTTCCTAGATCATTATTTTCTAAAGCCGCGACCGCATTTAGGACACGGGCGTTTTCGGTCACGACGTGCCGTGCTCGTCTTCTCAAAACATTGGGCATATCCTTATTTGCCACTTCGGAAAGAGTTGCCCCTCGCAGGGAACTCTTTCCCAAAATAGCCGATGCTGCGTCGCACTCCATGCGTCGACGGTTGTACTCGCTATCGGCGAGATCGTGTTTTACGTTGGTGTTGCACAGGACGAACGAAGCACCAGCCAGCGGTACGGCAGACCATTCAAGGCTGCGGCAATCGAGTAGCAGAGCGTGCTCCGTCTGCCCGTGTGCCGATACAAATTGATCCATGATGCCGCTCATTACACCGGCGTATTTGTGCTCCGCCGCCTGGCCGATCTTTGCCAGTTCCATTCGATCTATCTCGACGCCCGCGATCGATCGCAGTGCGAACCCTACTGCAACCTCTAGGGCGGCAGATGAACTCAATCCTGCACCTAGTGGAATATCGCTCGCGATGAGAATATCGGCACCGGTGAGTTTATAACCGACCTGCTCGGTTAAAGCCGCGACGCCCTGAACGTACTTTCCCCAGTCGGCACGAGCTTCGGCATTTGGATCGTCTAGATCGATCGAAATCTCGCCTTCGAGGTCGACCGAGCGCGCAATGATAAGACGATCTTCCCGTTTTGCCGCAGCGACGTAAGTTGCTTTGTCGATTGCTGCCGGAAGGACGAAACCGTCGTTATGATCGGTGTGTTCGCCGATAATATTGACACGGCCGGGCGCACGGAATATGCGAGGAACCTCACCGTATGTCTCAATAAACTGCGATTTTAGAGCTTCCAGATCCAATACGCACTAACCTTCCATATAGTGTCCCTCACTCAATTCCCGCAGCCGCTGTGCTGCCGATTCCGGTGTTATGTCACGCTGCGGACTGCCCAAAATCTCAAAGCCAACAAGGAATTTTCTGATCGTCGCCGAACGCAGCAGAGGCGGATAGAAGTGGGCGTGAAAATGAACTGCGTTGTGCTCGTCGCCATCCGTCGGCTTCTGATGAAAGCCCATAGAATATGGAAACGGTGTGAGGAACAGGTTGTCGTAACGTGTGGTGACGCTTTTCAAAATGTCGGCAAACGCGGCCCTTTCCCGCTCGTCAAATTCGTCTATCGATCCGCGATGGACTTTCCCCAAGATCATTACCTCAAAAGGATAAACCGCCCAAAACGGCACAATCGCTGAGAAGAACTCATTCTCACAAACGATCCGCTCGCCGCTCCTACTTTCGATCTCAAGGTAATCGCACAGAAGGCACGAGCCGTTCTTTTCGAGATAGGAATCTTGCGATGCGATCTCTTTTGCCGGTTCGTTCGGTACGCTCTCGCTGGCCCAGATCTGGCAGTGCGGATGCGGATTGCTGGCTCCCATCATCTCGCCGCGATTTTCGAATATTTGGACGTGGTTGATAAACAACCGGTCTCCGAGTTCGGCGTACTGCAAGGCCCATTCGTCAACGACGAGTTTTATGTCTCCAACGTCCATCCGCGAAAGCGTCAGGCTGTGGTCCGGCGAAAAACACACTACGCGCGAAACGCCTCTCTCCGATTCAGCTAGCAACAGTTCGCTTTTCTCGCCGTCGTTTTCAGGCACGTCCGGCTGCAACGCCGCAAAATCGTTGTCAAAAACAAACACGCCTGAGTATGTAGGGTTTACGTTGTCGCCCACGCGTTTATTGCCGGGACAGAGATAGCATTCCGGATCGTATGTCGCCAGCGTTTCGCGTTTCGCAGCCTCGGTCTGGCCTTGCCACGGGCGTTTTGTGCGATGCGGAGACACGATCACCCACTCGCCCGTCAGCGGGTTTCGGCGGCGATGCGAGTGTTCGTTGAGGTCAAACATATCGAATGTGAAAAAGTTAAAAAGTTAAAACGTCCAAAAGACTTGGGGCTTTTTCCAACGGACTAAACTTTTTCACATTTTCACTCTTAAACTTTTCACCTTTTTCCGGCGGTCGGATCGGGCCAATTGTCGGTGCGAAATGGCGAAGCCGGAATGCCGGAATTGTTAGTCAGGTTTGGATGTTTCGGGTTGCTGTTAAAGGCATACCGAACGGCCTTCGGATCGGCAACCTTGCTCGACCAGACCTCGACTTTATTCTTACCGACTATTTTCGCATCGGCCCAGACCCAATTTTTGTCGACACCGGCGATCGAAAATTCGTCGAGCCTGTCGCCGTCCCTGATCTTAAGCCCGTCGCCCACGTCAGCAAATGTCAGCACGATCTTCCCATTCTTTACTTCAGTTTTAATGAGGACAGGGGAATCGGAGAGCTTTTGGCGATAGACTTTTCTTAGCGCCCAAACGGCCATGCGTTTACCGACATCCAACTTGTTCTTCGGATGAATATCGTTCGCCTCGCCGATGTCGATCGTCACGATCAGGCCTGTGTTTGGCGTATTTATCGCGGTCAGGCGTTGGGCTTCGCGGATAAAGCTCCATGCGGATTCCTCCGGTTCGGGCTTGATAGCACGGTAATTTGGCAATTGAATTATCCCGAACGGAAAGTTGCCCTGCCCCCAACGCTCGCGCCAAGCTCGGATCATCGTCGGCAGCAAAATGTTGTACTGCTCTGCCCGGGCCTCGTTCGATTCGCCCTGATACCAGATCACGCCTTTTATCGCGAACGGCATGAGCGGCTCGATCATGCCATCATAGATCGACGACGCGATCCGATAATCTCGAAGCGCATCAGGCACACCGGGCGAAGGCGAAGGCCTTGCTCCTGCCGCTTTTGCCTTGTCCTGATCATCGCGCCATTTCGCTATTGCGGCGGCGTAATCGACGCGAACCTTTTCGCGCTCGGCCGCCCAGATCCTGGTGCGTTCGACAGTTGGTTTGAGATCGGGCGAGGCATTTAAGTAAGCCACCGGCGTCCAAGCCTCGGCCTGCGAACCACCGTAGGACGAATTCAAAAGGCCGATCGGAACACTCAATTTCTTTTGAAGATCGACGCCGAAGTAATATCCGGCCGCCGAGAATTCCTTCACCGTTTCCGGCGTACACGCCGACCACACGCCGAGTTTGCCCTGCCGTCTTCTAAAGGCTACTTCGCGGCTCGCATTGAAGAGACGAATATTCGGATGATTTGCCGCTGCGGTCGCTACGGCACCATTAGTCGACTCCGGCAACCGCCATTGCATATTGGATTGACCCGATACGAGCCAAACCTCGCCGACCAGAATGTCCTTGAGCTCAATCGTATTCTTACCAACAATGGTCATCGTCTGCGGCTGAAAGCTCGCGGTGAGTTTGCCCAGATCGACGCGCCATTTGCCGTTTGCGTCGCCGACGGCTGTCTTTTTGATCTTGCCAAATGTAACGGTCACGGCTTCACCGGGTTCGGCCGTTCCCCAGATCGGAAGCGCTTGCTTTTGCTGCAGCACCATCGAGCCCGCAATTACATCGGGCAGCGAGACATTCCCAAATGCCGCCGTGCCGATCGCAATAAACAAACAAATGAGCAGAAACCTTTTCATCACTACTTCCTCTTAAGCCACGCTTCCGGAACGGGGATAATGCAGATATTCATCGATCGGCCATCTTCCGAAAGCATCGCCGACTGAATTTGTATTTTTGTACCATCCGGGCTCATCGTCGGATGCGGATGATCTTGCGCGGTCGGTTTGTGTCCGGTCGAGAGCATGATCATTTCGCTGGTTCTGCGGTCGATCAGGTAGATGCTGCGCGAAAAATCGTCACCGACGGCAAACCGTCCGTCCGGCGAACCGCTGATGTGCCACAGTCCGCTGCCTTCCTTGGTTTGCCCGACGATCCGCATTTCGCGAGTTCGCAAGTTTACGATCCCGAGTCCGGTCGGTTTCTCACGAGTGCCTGACGGCCCCCATTCTGGCTCCTGGCCGGGATTGACCCCGCCTACCGCTGTCGCGGTACCGACCTCTTTTGTGCCGCCGGGTATCTTGCGATGGCCCATTATGGCAAAACCAACCTCATCTTTTGAAATGACGACCTCGTGCGTTACCCAGTCCGTTTCGGGCTCAGGATACACAGGCCGCAGTCCGGTACCGTCGCTCTTTACCGTCCAAATACGCTGCGGCGACTTGCCGCCAGTCTCCCAGCAAAAGACGATCTCGCCCGGCATCCAGCCGTTGGTCTGAATGTGTCCGATCTGAAACGGCACCGAAACAACGTGTTTGAATTTACCAGTTGCGAGCTCCATCGCGCCAATACCTGTTGGCCCCGCACCCATATTCCTCGGACCAAAGCTCTTCTCCATCTTCGTGTCCGGCGGCAAATGACGAGCCGCCTCATCACGGCCAACGCGGAAATAAACCCATTTCTCGTCCCCATCGAGAGCCATATCGCCGCCCGCCTGCATCTCAGCCGGCGTCGTGCCCATGACCTTTTGGTAGAAGCTCGCAGGCTGCATTTTCCCGGCCTGACTGTCGGCAAAAAGCTTTTCCAGATCGACCTCAATGATCTGTAGCGTCGTCGGCTGTTGCTGCGGTCGCGGGGCCTGGGCTGCTCCGGCACCAGGCGGCG
>CADEEU010000237.1 GCA_902826385.1 uncultured Acidobacteriota bacterium
ATCTTCTTTGGTGAAATAAATGTTCCCCAACACATATCGCGCGCCGGGAAATTTCGCGTCCATCGATACGGCTTTTTGGGCGGCTGCGATTGCCTCATCTATCTTATTCTGACGCAAAAATGCGATCGCCAGATTTGTCCTATTCGGCGCCGTATCTGAGTAGCTCAGGGAGTCTTCAAGGAACTTAACCGCATCAGCATAATTTCCGTCTTCAATGGCAATATTGCCCGCTCGTTGAAGTGCAATGCCTACGACCGCCCGGTTTTCGATCGCCGCATTGATCAGGTCGCCCGATATTTGATACGTCTCGGCCGCACTAAGGTGTTTGAGCAGGTCGTCCGCAGGCTGCGTGTTTAGGTCCTTCGACGAAGCCGAGGTCTTTTTCGGATCGATCCTTTGAGCGGAAATACTCAATGAAAACAAAAATATTACGACAATAAATATTCTTGTAATCATAAGCAAAACTCTGACTTATTTAAGTTTCGGAATACCCGATTTTATCACAAAACAAAAAAGGCAAGAAGATATTTGCTTCGCAGCATTTATCTTCTTGCCAAAATTTAAGGACCGAAAATTAGAAATTCAACTTCAAAGCATACTGAATTTCGCGACCGCCCTTGGTTCCCCGAGCAACTCCAAAATTACCATCTGGTTGTCCGTCAAGAGCAGTAATTGTATTATTTGTAGCGCTGCAGGTTGCAGTTCCACAACGAACTATACCGTTATAGAACAGAGTACCAAGAGTGCCGCCACCAAACTGAACGGTATTGAAGGCATTAAAGAATTCCAGACGGAATTGGATTCGAGCGCCTTCTCCCAGAAAACTACTTTTTAGCCAGGAAGGAGAAAAGTTTTTGTAGACAGAAAAATCTACGTTCTTTGTTCCCGGCCCAGCACAGGTTGATTTGTTCGGAATCGTCTCTCCGATTTTGTAACCAACCAAAGTCCAAGCTTTTGGATTGAAATATCTGCCTTTCGTACCTTCCAGCGTACATGGCTCGCTCTCAACCCGAATGGGCCTTTGATTAGCGACGGTGGTTCCGGTTCCGGTTATACCCGCCTGGAAACTTTGCCCTAATCCAAAACCTTGAATGCCTGTCGAGTTTAACTGCGGAGTTAGAGATGTTCCGCTTGAAAGCTGAACAATAGAAGTAAATTCCCAGCCGCCAAGAACGGTTCTGACAAACGGATGAGAGCCCTTAAATGTCGGCAGATTGTAAATCATGTTTGCCACAAAGATATGCGGACGGTTGATATCCGACTCGGCAAAATCGAGGCCCCGGTTATTTCTATCCAAGACTGCAAAGGCACTATTAGTACCACTTGAATCAGTCAGACCAAAATCGGCTTTTGACTTCGAAAAAGTGTAAGCCGCCTGCAAGTTAAAGCTCTTTGCAAATCGAGTTCTAAACAGAACCTGCAGCGAATCGTAATAAGCCTTTCCGTTTCGCTCAAACTGATAGATCGAACCGTAATTGCTATACGGACGAAAGGCATTCACCGCGTTTCCATCCGCCGCAAATGCGGCCGCTTTTTGATTTGCCTGCTTAACTTGATTGACATCGTTGTGCGTCAGTTGTTTGCGAGCACGGTTGCCTACATAACCTACTTCCAAGACGGTTTCCTTCCACAACTGCCGGCCGACGGAGGCGTTAAACTGCAATGAATATGGCGTCGCTGCTTCCGGACTCAATCCAAACCTCGGCGAACCGGCCGATGCCGCTCCGAGACCCGCATAAACGGTACCATCCAGGGTTCGCTGTCCACCATTTGAAATCGCAAACGGTGAATTCGTCGTCAATGCGGCAAAATATGGACTCGTTCTTTCCCGAAGATAAAACGTTCCGAACCCGCCCCTGATAGCCGTTTTTCCATCGGAAAAAACGTCCCAGGCAATACCGATTCTCGGAGCCAGATTTTTGTAATTATTCTCACGCAACGACCGGTTTGAAAATTCAACCGGTGTGCTGGCACCGGCAATTCCGGCACACGGATTGGTCCCTTTGGGAACTACCAAGCCGTTACAAGGGTCAGTTGCGGGTCTCGACGGATTGTAAGCCGCTGGCGAAAAACCACTGATAAGGTCGCGTTTGTCTGTGGGCTCATAAAGCAAGGAATATCTTACACCCAATTCCAAGGTTAGATTTGTTCTTGCCTTCCATGTGTCTCCAAAATAGAACTCTAGATTCTTGTACCGGTTTTGTCCGACAGGCATCGTGTTGGTCTCATTAAAACCAAAAAGCGATCCATTAGTTAATACGTCAGCCAAGGCGTTACCCGAATTGTTTCCGCAGCAAGCGCCCCAGAATTGAGTTGCTTCATTGTTCGGTCCCGAATCCTCATTCTTGGCAGCCGTATCATACAGAAATCCCATCTTAAGAGTATGGTTCCCCTTAACCATGGAAAAATCATCTCTAACCGTGTAAATATCGAGCGAGTTTCTAAAAGGTGTTTGAGTCCATAAATCGGGGCCGGAGCTCGAACCAAACGGAGAGATTCCACCCCAGAAAACTGGATGTGGACGATTATTGCCGTTTACCTTGCCCGAAGTCGGGAACAGTCCGGGAATTTTTGTGTTGATATCCGCATTAAGATCGGCACCTGCACCCGGATCGACGTTTATGCGATTGGCAGAATATGAGAATTGAACGTCGTTGATCGCTGTAGAAGTAAGTTGGGTAGTCAGTTTTACCGCGGCCTGTTTGGACGGCTGCGTCCAACTGCTTTCTATGGTTGGAAAGGCGTCGTCTCCCCACAAGCTGCCATTTAGAGTTGGAAACCCGTTTGCCCAATCATCCTGGGTATATCGGCCGAAAATCTTATTTTTGGAATTAAGATTGTAGTCTATGCGAACATTTTCTTCGCGGAAATTGATCGGCGAGTTTGCCGAGGTCGCCCAATTGTTACAAGTAGTCCCCGTTGGCGACCAGGCCAAATTCGGCAAAGGAAAAATTTTTACTAGAGATGCCCCCGCCGCGCTTAGATCAGCAGCAGGGATAACTTGCGTAGCTGCCCCCGGACGACCACCACCAATAGCATTACCACTGCAAGGAAAGTCATCGTTAGGATCAGCCGGATTATTTATTAAAATTCTCCGATTACGAAAGTCACCGCCTCGCTCGGCAATAGTCGGAACGCTTCCGGTACGCGTCCGACCGCGGATTTCCTTATTCCACTCCTGCGAATAAAAGAAAAACAGACGATCTTTGACGATCGGCCCGCCGAGTGAAAAACCGTAATCATTTCGACGCAGTTTATCTTTTACGCCTCCATTGTTTTTCGCAAAAAACTCAAACGCGTTGAGTTTGTCATTTCGCCCGAAATAAAACGCACTGCCGTGGAACGTATTGCTGCCGCCGCGTGTCGCAATCGAGACAATGGCTCCTGCCGCTTGTCCGTATTCGGGGCCGTAGCTATTTCGTAGCGATCTAAACTCGGCAATCGCTTCGATTGAAGGGAACAGAAGGATCGTCCGATTTGACCCGGTGTCGTTATTATTGGCACCGTCTGTCAAAAATAGATTGGCTTGCCCCGAATTTCCGTTAACCGAAAAATCCACGCCGCCAAATAGTCCCTTTTGTTTGCTGTCGAAATTATTCGCCGCCGACACACCAGGCTGTAATTGGGTAAGCTGAGTGAAGCTTCGCCCGTTGAGCGGAAGCTCGCGTACTTGCTCGCCGGAAACGACCTCGCCGACGGTCCCTGACTGTGTTTCGATTTGAATGCTGTCAGCAGTAATATTAACGACCTCGCTTACCGCACCGGTTTCCAAAGTCACGTCCTGCCGGGTCACATTCGCCACGTTTACGACCACGTTCGAAACCGAAGTTTCCTTGAACCCGGTTTTCGTAATGGTCAGGCGATAAGTTCCGATGGCCAAATTAACAATACTGTAATTACCGTCGGCACTGGTCATCAACGTTCGCTTGGCACCAGTTTCAAGGTGTAGTGCAGTAATCGTTGCATCAGGCACAACGGCACCATTTTGATCGACTACACTGCCGGCTATCTGGCCGGAGGTTCCTGTTTGGGCCCTAATCTTAGCCGGACTCAAAACCAGCCCTACAGTGATCAATAAAATCAGACCGCTGAGCAAGGCAAAACCTTTGCGTCGGAACGACGTGTTTAAAACTTCGTCTCCGGCCGACAAATTTAGCTTAAGCATAGAAACTCCTCCTATCTCTTACCGGCTAATATGACTTTCGCTCAATTCTTGATTCGTAATGAAAAACTCGGTATTGACAATAAAAGAAAATTTATCGACGAATACTTTTGTTGTGTGACCCTACGGAAGTTACTACCGAATAAATGCCTTGTCAACCCCAAATTGAGGCATCACGAAAATTTTCCTTCGTTTACGGCTTTTCCGGCTATCTTAACGGTGAGTTGGATGTCGGAAAACGCCGGACTTGACCACTAATCAGAAGAGTCAAACCGGGATCGACGAGAACTTATTAGCAAGTACCAAACTGAAAGCACCTAGTAACGTCGGATCGGGCCCGAGCGTCGACGGAATGATTCTGGTTGAGGAAATGCCGTGGCAAACACCGCCGTTCGCAACGGATTTAATTTCGTCCGCAATCAAAGGCCATGCTTTTGCTATGGTTCCGCCTAGGATTATCGCCTCCGGGCAAAGCCCCTGGATCAAATTACCCATGCCAACGCCTATGTATCGGGCCGTTTCTTTCAAAGCGGCCATCGCGTTTTCGTCATCTTCATAGGCTAATCCAATCAATTCCACGAAAGTTATTCGGCTGGCATACTGCGGATTTCCCAGCCGTTTTGCATATCGGGCAAGGGCCGACTGCTCAGACGCGAACGCTTCCCAGCAATCGTTGTTACCATTGGAGCAAGTTACTGGCGCGTCTGCACCAAGCGTCATATGACCGAATTCGCCTGCCACTCCGCCTTTGCCGCGATAGATCTGGCCGTCCAGTACAACTCCCGTACCTATGCCATTTTCAATGAAAACGAGGATAAAGTCCCTGATATCCTGTACTTCGGGGCGCCCGAACCAAAGTTCGGCCAAAGCGGCGGCGTTCGCGTCATTATCGACGGTAACCGGCAAGCCCGTTGCGGACCGGATCTTTTCAATGATGTCGGGATTATGCCATTTTAAGTGAGGGTTGTAGAGGATCTGGCCTCTTGAAGTATCAACCAACGCAGGCAAGCTTATTCCGACACCTTCAATTGATTTACCGCGCCCTGCTATTAGTCGTTCAATCGATTCGATTATCAGCTTGCTCGTCGTATCGGCATCCGGATCGGTCCAAAAAACCTCTTTCGCGATCGCCCGGCCGGTTAGGTCACAGGTCGCAACAGAGGTTTTAGCGGTTCCAATATCGATTCCAATCGCCACAGGATCGGCCGACTGCAGAGTTAGCAAAGCGGGTGGACGTCCGCCGCTTGACTCGCCTTCAACCTCCTTAATAAGCCGGCATTTCTTTAATTCATCGACTATTAGCGAAACGGTAGAGCGTTGCAACCTGGTTTCACGGGCAATGTCGGCCCGCGATATCGGCCCTTTTTCGCGCACGAAATTGAGCACGATCTGCCGGTTTATTTCCCGTACAGTATTCGAGCGAGCAACATTTGCAGTTCTTAGATCTATTCGCCTCACTGTGGAATTTTATTGCGAGAACAGATCAAAGTCGTTATACGTCATCGCAGACAATGCTGGCGCCCGCTTTTAGGCAACCCGCCGTTTTGAACATGCTTTTATCTTAGCCGTGGCCTATGATCTGAATACAACTTGAAAAAGTAAACATCGTAAAATAGAATCTGCAAAGGTCAGATCACACGAAACCAAATTATAAGCGATCATGATAACAATGTTCATAAGCATAACGCAAGGTTGTCTTTTAGAACTTTTGCCGTGGACCACAACAAACATTGTTCGGCATGGTTTTTCCCTTACCAAAAGGCTTTATTCAGAGACGAAGGAGCGTCCGTATGGGTAAAAAACGGGGATTTATACTGATCGTCGTTGTAATAGTGATCG
>CADEEU010000238.1:0-3092 GCA_902826385.1 uncultured Acidobacteriota bacterium
CCGTTGCGAAAATTATCGGAAGCGACATGGTGAACATCGCCAAGATACCGGGCAACGACCAGCTTTTTGTTTTGCTGGCGGGCGTGATAGGGGCCGTTATCTGGAACCTGATCACGTGGTATCTGGGTTTGCCGACCTCGAGTTCGCATGCGTTAGTCGGAGCATACGCCGGTGCGGCCATTTCTTCTTACATCTGGCACTTCGGCTTCGACAATCCACTTGTTGTATTGAAAGCGGAGGGTTGGATAAAGACTATTTCGTTTATCGTGCTTTCGCCTTTGATCGGCATGACGTTGGGTTTCGTTTTGATGGTCGCGGTTTATTGGATCTTTCATCGCGTATCGGTGAATAAGGTCGATCGCGTTTTCCGCGTTGGACAGCTTTTTTCTGCCGCCGCATTCTCGTTGGGACACGGTGGTAATGACGCGCAGAAAACGATGGGCATTATCATGATAGCCCTGGTCGCGGGCGGATCTTATTCGATGACGCCCGAAGGCAAACTGCCCGAAATTCCGATGTGGGTTGTGCTCGCGGCCCACACGGCCATCGGGCTCGGTACATTGTCCGGCGGTTGGCGTATCGTCAAAACGATGGGAACAAAGATCGTCAAGCTTCAACCGGTCGGCGGTTTCTGTGCCGAAACGTCAGGAGCGTTGACACTTTTCGGCGCGACGTATTTCGGTATTCCCGTTTCCACCACTCACACGATCACCGGTTCGATCGTAGGCGTAGGTTCAGCCAAACGATTTTCGGCCGTAAAGTGGGGCGTCGCCGGAAGGATTGTCTGGGCATGGGTTCTCACGATCCCGGCTGCCGCTGTTATCGCTGCATTAACGTACGGCGTCATTCTCATAATCGAAAAGCTAACAGGACACATCTGAGACCGACGTGAGCGTTCGTATTCTCAGCGTACTCCGCGTCAAACTCCGCCGCTCTCTGCGTTTACCTTAATCTAACGCTGAGGGCCGCCGAGATATCGCCGAGAACGCAGATAAAACAACAACAACCGACTACGGATTTGTTTTTTAGAGCCAGCCTGTTAACCGCCCTACTTCCTTGCTTATTCCCGTCCTAAGCGCAATCATTTTTCTTTAAGAGTCCGCTGTCGGTCGAGGACTTAAAAAAAATGTCATCAGTACTCGAACAAACGCGTCCCCTGGAAGATTTCCTGATAATGCCCGATGCCGAGATCGCGGAAAGCATCGAAGCGGCGCGGAGCGAGCTTGGCAAGCGAGTCGTTATTCTCGGCCACCATTACCAGCGTGACGATGTCATAAAACACGCCGATCTGACGGGCGATTCCTACCAGCTTTCGGTGATGGCGTCGCAGACCGAGGCCGAGTACATTGTTTTTTGCGGCGTGCATTTCATGGCCGAATCGGCTGATATCCTAGGCAAGCCGGAACAACGAGTGATCTTGCCAGATCTGGGCGCCGGATGTTCGATGGCGGACATGGCGACGATCGACCAGGTCGAGGACGCGTGGGAGCAGCTTCGCGATATCGGCGTACTCGACCAAAAAGTAGCCCCGATCACCTACATGAACTCGTCCGCCGCGATCAAAGCATTCTGCGGCCGACACGAAGGCGTCGTTTGCACTTCATCGAACGCGATCCCGCTGTTCGATATTTATCTCAAACAGTTCGACAAGATGTTCTTCTTCCCGGACCAGCACCTGGGCCGCAATACGGGCGCTAAGTTCGGCATTCCGCTGGACAAAATGGCGTTGTGGAATCCGCATGAAGAGCTTGGCGGAAACACGGAAGAACAGCTTCTCGAAGCAAAACTGATCCTTTGGCGCGGCCACTGTTCTGTACACGGACGGTTCAAACCGTGGCACGTCGATAAAGTGCGCGATGAGATGCCCGGCGTGCAGGTACTTGTGCATCCGGAATGTATGCGCGAGGTTGTCGAGATCAGCGATCTTGACGGCTCGACCAGCTTCATCATCAAAACCGTCGAAAACTCGCCGAGCGGTTCGAAATGGGCGATCGGGACCGAAGTAAATCTCGTCAACCGCCTGCAGCAGCGTTTCCCGGACAAAGAGGTCCGTCTTCTTGCCCCGGACCTGTGCATGTGTGCGACCATGTACCGGATCGCGCCGCAAAATCTTGCCTGGGCGATGGAAAATTTGCTGGACGGCAACGTCGTCAACGAGATAGTCGTGGACGGCGACACTAAGCACTACGCAAACATCGCTTTAGAGCGCATGATCTCGCTGACCGAGAAGAAGTAGGCCTTGTCGGCCGACGTTTTATGAGTCACTCGACGATCACGACTTACTATTACCTTTCGCTTTTGTTGAGCTTAGTCGTCGGCGGTGCGATTCTGATCTGGTGGGGCTATGTGATCGTCATAAAGCGCCATCACCGCATAGTTGATCCAAACAACATCCACATCGAAGGCGCGGCGGTTAAAGGCATTTTTTACATGATGCCCGGATTGCTCGCGTTCGTAGTTCTTTCAGTTCCTGTTCTTTATTTCAACTATCTGCTTAAACAGGAGGCCTATTGCCTGGAGGTGATTCGGACAAACAAGGGCATCAAAAAAGACGATCCGGATTTGCTCGAGCGGTGCGGAGCACTGAACATAGAAGAGTTGTTTGAAAGGAAATAGGTCGCCCGTGTTTTATTACTTAAGACACATCTCGGATTGAAAAAAAATGGCTTTCGTGAAAGACAAATTGCCTGACAACCGTCCCGGCGGGTTCTACGTCGACCGGCAGTGCATCGATTGCGACGTTTGCCGCGACACGTCCCCCGCAAATTTTACCCGCAATGACGAAAACGGTTATTCCTATCTTTATAAACAGCCCGAAACGGAAGATGAGTTCAAACTCTGCGAAGAAGCGATGAACGCGTGCCCGGTCGAGGCGATCGGCGATGACGGCGAAAGTGCAAAATGCAGCACCGCCTAGTGCCCAAAATTTCATCATAACAGCGTTGCCGGCCCCTCGGTGACGACCGACTAGAACAGGGAGCAAACAAAATGAAAACAAAAGTTTTTGCAGTGCTTGTGTGGACGGCCGTCCTCTCCGTTGCCGCCTTTGGACAGAATTCCTGGCTCGACCGGCCGCTGGATACGAATTGGAA
>CADEEU010000238.1:3137-5986 GCA_902826385.1 uncultured Acidobacteriota bacterium
GGCCAAATGCACCGAGGAATGTCGGCCGCATCGAGGGCATTTGCCTCGAACAAGTTCGGCAGCCCGAAAGCATTGCCGACCGCGCCGTGACGCGGGCGGGATGGTTTCTGTTCGGGCCGTCACAGACGTACGGAAGCGTCACGTTGGTAACCGCAATGGCCGACGTTGACGGAATGTGCCGCCCGAATAATTACAACGCGTTTGTCTTTGTTGCGAACCGCTTTGCCGGAACGCTTTCGCCAAACACGTCGGTCGCTCGAGCCGACGGGTCGATCGGCGCCGTCAATCTTTACAGCCCGAAACGGATAACGGCGGATTTTGCACGCTACACTTCGAACGACGCGCTCTGCTGTCCGTCGCAAAAGAGCTTTGTCGAGTATTCGATCACGACGGGTTCCCGGCCGGTTGTAAAGGTTGATGACGTGCGGACCGAGAAAGAGTGCCGCGACGACGACGGCGGGATCGAGACCCAGGACAACGTCGTTTCCGGAACCGTCACGTATCGGCAAAGAAGCGCATTGCCCTCGACAGCGGTTTTGACGGTAAAGATCGTGGATGTTTCACGGGCAGACGTTTCGTCCACGGTAATCGCCGAGCAGCGCATTGACACAGCCGGAAAACAGGTACCGATCCCGTTCGACATGGCCTACGACCGAAGTAGAATACAGGAC
This sequence comes from uncultured Acidobacteriota bacterium, assembly GCA_902826385.1. Classification (GTDB taxonomy): domain Bacteria; phylum Acidobacteriota; class Blastocatellia; order Pyrinomonadales; family Pyrinomonadaceae; genus OLB17. Next base: position 3,809 of record CADEEU010000238.1, read on the forward strand.
CGCAACCGTTACGCGGTCCAGGCCGAGATCCGCGACGGCGGGCGGCTGCTTTTCATCACGGACACAAGCTATCCGGTCATTACGCAGGGTAATCCGCGAAGCGTCGATATCAACGTCGTGCCGGTCGGCGGCGGACTGGGCGGTGGACAGCGGACTAACGTGATCCGCGGCACGGTTTCGTATTCGCAGCGGCAGGTTTTGCCGGCGAATGCCGAGATCATGGTCAAGCTTGTTGACTCGGGTGACCCAACCGGCAGACCAGTGGCCGAGACGAAGTTCCTGGTCGGCAATCGCCAAATGCCTTTTCCGTTCGAGCTAACCTACGAACAACGTGATGTCAATCGCCAGCGAAATTACGAAGTACAGGCAGAGATCAGGGTCGCCAGTGAGGTAAGGTTCAGGACCGGTACCGGCAAGCAAGTCGCCCTGCGCGGAACGCAGACCGAAATCGTCGATCTGATGCTCGATGCAGGCAGCGGCGGCGGATCGGCGACGATAACCGGCAAAACGTTGTCGCTGTCTAAGTTCGGGACCGGCACGGTCAAGATCGGCACCGATACGCGGTTTTTGATCCGCGGCAGCGTCACTGTCGCAAACGACGGAAATGTGCAGGTCAGCGTCGGCGGAATCGACGGTACTGTGAGCCTTACCGGTAAGCTGATCTATTTCGACGAAACGACGCTGCGGGTAACTATCGAAGGCTCCGGCGACGCCGACGCGAGCGGCGAGATCGAGATCAAATACAGCGGCCGTAATTTGAGATCGCTGTCCGGGACGAATCTCGTACTGGACGGGCAGGATGTGACGCTGAGGTTTTAATGCGGCTAATTCGGAATAAGTGATAGCTTGCGGGTGAAAGGTGATAACCAAAATTAGCTATCACTTTTCACCATTGCTTCTAACTTATTCCGGAAAAGGTCATTTTTAAGGCTGGTTCATCGGCGGCGGTTGGAACGTATTGTCAAAGCCAAGAGCCGATGGAAATGACGCGGCGGTCGGTTTCGTCTGAGTCCGAACCCAATTGTCCAATGCCGAAACGGCTGTAAGCAGCTGCGGCCCGGTAAAGGCGCAGTGTCCGTTTCCGTTCGTATAGACTTGATAAAGGACCTTTTGGCGCTGGCTTGCCTCGACCGTTTGTCGATATTCCCATTCCTGCGAAACGGTGACGAGCGGATCGATGATAGTGTGCATCGTCAGCACCGGGTCCTTGATCTTGCCGGAGTAATTGGAATATTTTTCGAGGTAATTACGCGAGAACATCGGGGCCTCAACGACGCGATTCGAATTCATCGTGATCAGCCACGCATCTATCACGGGCGAGATCACGCCCAGAGCATTTAAGTAAGCCCGCTCTTGCGCTGTAAGGCTGTAATTACGGTCGATGTTCTGGACGATCGGCCCGCCTGCTCGTCGTTCAAGCTCGGCCCGGGCCTCCATCGAAAAGAACATGTCAGTCAACACCCAGTTCGGATAAAAATTCGGCGGTGCCGGCGGCTGAATCCCGCGGCCCGGCGTACCAGTGACCAGACGAAGAAACTCGAATTTTGGAAAGTTTGTTTGTGCACTTAGTTCCGGGATCAACTTCGCCAGCACTTCGGTGTCGAAGTCGAGATCGTCGCGTACGTCGCCAAAATTTCCCCAAGCCGAGGGCATTCCAAAAACCGTAGCGTAGGCAAGTGCCAAATCGCCCGCCGAATCCCACGATTGCGGGGCCCCGGCTCCGACCGCACAGGCGCACAACGCTCCGTCGTATATGCCGTGGAATCGCTCCATGCTGTCGAACGCGATCACCGTGCCCATGGAAAATGCCCACAGCAGCGTGCGGTTCGGCTTGGCAATATTGTCGCCGAAATAAACGGTCAGATCCTTCGTATCCTGAATGCCGCCCGCCACTTCCCAGCCGTTGTCGCGGTAGGCAGAACCAGCTAGCGCGTACCCTTGCGCAAGAAGCGCGTCGGCCAACGCCGCATTCGGCGCAATGTCCGGTGTCCGGTTATCGACCTCGCCCGGATGATCGGCTTTGTCGCGATAACCATGCGCATAGACCAGCAGCGTCCCGTTCCAGTTCGCCGGAACACGAATGCGATACGGAGCGCCGTTTATCTCTCCGGTTTGGTCGACCGGGCCTTGAGCAAACGCGGCAGGAATAAACGCGATTACGAAAAGAAAGCAAAGAGC
>CADEEU010000239.1 GCA_902826385.1 uncultured Acidobacteriota bacterium
TTTTATAGGTACGACCCGGCGAACTATCACGGGCCGACGCTTTACTACATATCGCTTTTCTTTCCGAAGGTATTCGGCCTGAACACGATTTCGGCGCGGGCGAGCGTCGCTGTTTTCGGTGTGCTGACGGTCATACTGGTGTTTTTTCTGCGGCCGTACATCGGCAAGATCGGTGCGCTTGCGGCCGGTTTGTTCATAGCTCTTTCGCCCGGGATGGTTTTTATCTCGCGGTATTTTATTCACGAGATCTTCTTCGTATTTCTGGCGTTGGCTTTTGTCCTTTCTATTCTGGGGTTTATAAGAAACGAGAAACCGGGCCCGTTTGCGGTCGGGTGGATGATTCTAATATTGCTCGTTTGCTTCCTGCCGTCCGGATTTATGGCGGCGAGCTATTTCGGCGGGCAGAACGAGACTACCGTGTGGGCCTTTCGCATCGGGTTCTTTATCTTCGAGGCGGTACTCGTCTTTTTTGTGATGCGGATGCTGATGGATTGGCGCAACGGGCGGCCGATCTACATGCTGCTCGCGTCGGCGTCGGTAGCGTTGATGTTCGCAACCAAAGAGACGGCATTCATTACTTTGGGAACGATGCTGATCGCGATTCCATGCGTTTTGATCTGGCAAAAGCTATACAAAACCAACCCGACTTCAGACGAACTGACCGACGCCGATGACGCGATAACGTGGAATAACTTCAAGTCCGCGGCCGGTGAAGGAAGCGACCTGACGCTTTTGATCGCTGCTTCTGCGGTCGTGTTCGTATACATCAGTGTTCTTTTCTTTTCTTCGTTCTTTACCTATCCCGAAGGCGTTCAGAAAGCTTTTGAAGCGTACGCGATCTGGACCAAGACCGGAACGAAAGATCACACGCAGAGCGGTTTTTGGGCTTACCTAAAATGGGAGATGGCGATTGAAGGGCCGATCGTCGTTCTTTCAGTCGTCGGTACGCTGATAGCCTTCTTCAAAGGCAGGCACCGCGTCGCGATGTTTGTCGGGTTGTGGGCGTTCGGTTTGGTTCTTGCTTATTCGCTGATCCCTTACAAGACACCATGGCTGGCCCTGAGCTTTCTTTTGCCGATGTGTATTATTGCCGGTTATGGGATCAATGAGATATTGGCTTTGGCAAACCAGTCGGCGAAAGGCTTGGGAGCGCTTTTTGCGGCGGCCGCATGCGTCATTTTGGCGTACCAATCCTACGAGCTGAACTTCATCAATTACGACAACGACCAGCGCACCTACGTTTATGCTCATACAAGGCGTGGATTTTTGGAGATGATGGGCCGGATAGACCACTACGCACAGAAAAGCGGTAAGGGCGGCGAGACGGCTATCGACATCGTAACCCCCGATTATTGGCCGATGGTCTGGTACACGCGCGATTATCCGAAGGCCGTATACCACGGCCGCATAAATGACAATTCGACCGCCGAACTCATCGTCGCTAAAAAAACCGACCAGGACCGCGAGGTAATGGCAAAGTACGCGTCCAAATACAGGCTGGAAGGTGTCTATCCGCTGCGGCCGGGCGTCGATCTCATTCTGCTCGTGCGAAACGACATCGCCGATCCCGAAGCGAAAGAAGTTTTCCGCCTGCGTAATCCTTAGCCGAAAATTCCGGCCAACACCAACGCGGCTCCGATAACGATGTGCAGAATGTCGTCAACGCGCGTCCAGCGAAAATATTTTTCGGGAAATAGGTGAGCAAAACTTGCCGCGGCCTGGTAAAGATCGATCGCCCCGAATCCGATATTGAACGCCCGGATAGAGGAATCGTGATTGAAATACAGCACGATCAACCCGATAACGCCGAAAACGATATGAAAAAAATTATAGGCAGGAGCACCGCTGGTCAGACTTTTCTCTTTCGGAATGACGAAGCCCAGGATGCCGACAAGAATAAGGATCGGTGCAAAGACGGCGAGGACGTAAAAATTTAGACCTGACAAAATGTTACTTTATCTTTCGGAAACGGTAAACATTCCTGACATATTTCGTGTAATAGCGTCCGACAGACGCGGCTTCTGTCAGATCGCTGGTCACTTGCGGGGGAACACCAAAATATTGGTAAACTCCGCCGTTACGGAGTTCAATTTCTAGAATCTCGTTGCCCGGATCGTATCCGATCGACCTAATGCTTGAAGATGAAACGCCCTGCCGGTTCAAACCTCTCCCTCGTTATTTGAGTAGCCGAACAAATCCTGCCTGTTCGAAATGATGATCGGTGGTCAATGCCTCCGTGATCCCTCCGTCCTGCATCACAACAAAGCTTGAACAATCAACGAGACTCCAATCCTTATCAACGCGGTTCGAAAGGAAATCCCATGCTTCTGAATCCAAATCTTCTCCAATATGTACAATATCGACCAATAACGACGTCTTTATCCTGTCAACGAAATTGATAGATTTGCTGCGAGGAAGTCGCAACGGACTTGAGAGGAGCGAAACCAACTCCGCTAAAACATAATTCGTTGTAACTAACCGCGTTCGCTCGTGCTTCGCCGTCTCATAAAATGCCCTTGTTTGAGGATAAAATCTCTGCCGTGTGTCAACAAGGTTGCCCCAGCCCGACGTATCTACGAAAATCTTGTTCATTCATTTTCGCCGCGCAGTTCCCGGTAAAGACTTTCACCAAGATACTTATCGTGATTTTCAGCCCAATCAGGCACCTCGCTTCTGAACGCGCCGACAAACTCGTCGAGAGGATCGTCAATGTGCTGTTCATCGCCGTTTGCCAATTTCTCCAACGCGACTTCTTCGATCTTTTTACCGTTCTTCGACGCCTTGTCGATCAAAGATTGGTAAATGTTGTCGGGAACCTCCAATGTTAGCGAGTGGGTCATACAATTTCCTCTATTAGCATTTTAACACGGAAAAATCCTCTATTCATTGCAAATTCCAGCCATTCATGTCACTCAAATTCTAATATTCCCGACCTTCTCCGGCTTTTTCTCGCTCTCAGGTTTCAGATAAGGGGCTTCGTCCTGTTCGCGTTTTGTTTTTTCGCCGCTCGAATGCCAGTTCATCCATTCGGCGGGGGCGTCGAAGGTTTCGCCGCCGTGGGTGGTGATGCGCGGGCGGATGCGGCACATGACGGGTGTGTTTATGCCGACGCCGGAGATGATCGCCTGACCCTTTGTCAACGCGGGCAGTTCGGCGAGCATCGTACGGCCGGCTCCTTCCACGGATTGGGCGACGGTCTGCTGATCGATCGGGTTGACGATGCGCATTATGATCTGGGTCATGCACTGCGACAGCACGTCCTGGTCCAGCTTGCCGGGACGCTGTGTGATCAGCCCAATGCCGACGCCGAACTTGCGGCCTTCGCTTAAGATTTGTTTCAAAACATTTGTCGAAACGACGCTGTGCCCCGCGGGTGCAAAGCGGTGTGCTTCTTCCAGTAGAGTGAAAACGGGATAGTCGAGAAAGTTCTCGCCTTTATCGACATGGCTGCCGACGGTCAGCTCGCGGGCTTTGTTCACACGGCGGAGAAGTGTGCCGACGATGACCTGCTGCTCGGTCTGCTCGATCTCGGAAAGCTGAAGAATGGTACAGCGTCCGGGACGATAAAGCTCACTCAATTCGATATGCTCGTGGGCGTGAAAGATACTGTCCTGGCGGTCAAAACGGGCATCCAGCCGCCACAGCAAACCCTGTATCGAAGAGACATTGCCGCCGTCGCCGGCGTCCTTATCGTCTTTACCGTACTGCTGCCGCTGCACTTCATCGCGAAGGTCGTGGTAGCTGTACAGGTAATCGCGGCGGCCTTCAGCCTTCAGCCGGTCCTGCAAACTTCGATAGGCCTGCCGCAAAAAATGCAGCATCTTGTCGGACGTTCCGTCCGGCAAAAGGTATTTGACATCCGCTTCGGTCAGCGTCGAAAAGCGCACCTTGATCTTGTCCGGCGTGAAGATCTTCACCTCCGGTTTGTAGCCGTCGGCCGAGGCAAATTTATCGTTGCCCTGTATCGACGACATCGTGTGGTACTCGCTGTGCGGATCGACGATCAGCACGGCGGCACGGTTGTAGGTTTGCATCAGCTCTTCGACCAGCACACCGGCGGTGTAGGACTTACCGGCACCGGTTGATGCAAGAATCGCCAGGTGCGTCGAAACTACGTCGCGGACTGACAGCACGACCGGCACATCGCCGGGTTCGCGCGTCAAAAGGCTCCCGATATGGGCCGAACCCTTGTCGGCGGTCCGCCGCGGGCTGAGCATGTGCGCAAGCGTTTCGCTCGACGCTATAAAAACCGAGTCGCCCGGCTGCGGCGGGATGCGCGGATTGACGAAATCGCCAAGTTTTTCGCTAAAGTAGCCGATCGTCGCGACCGTTACCTCGTAAATTTCCAGATCGCCTTCGATCCCGATCAAAGCCGCAACCGCCGACGGCGGCGTCGCCGGATCAGCCAAAAAAGCGTCCGGTAAATTGCGGATCAGCTTACGGGCCGTAATCGACCCGACAATCGAGCGGCGTTCATCGCCTATCTTTGCGTCGTAGAAAACAAACTCGCCTATCCGCGTCCGGTCATTGTCGCGCGTGATAAATAAGTACTCGTACGGAAGCAATCCCGGCCCTTTGACGGTTCCGGTTAGAAGATCGGTGTTCGCTGTCATGTTATTCGGCGTCGGTTCACTCTCCCATCGAAAGCAGTTTGTCTTCGATGTCGGCAAGCTCTCGGCGGAGATTCTCGATCATCGTGATCGAAACCTCCTGCTGCTCAACCTGGATAGCCTGCTCTTCCGGATCGCGGTCCAGCTCAACTTGCAGCTCGCGTCCGCCGCTTTCGATCCGGGCCAGTATCTCATCCCTTCGCTTTTCTAATGTTTCTCTTGGTTCAGTCATGTTAGTGCCGCGTGAAATTTTCCATGTCATCAGCAATTATTATCGCTTCATCACATCTATGTTGTGGAAACGCCTGTATTGATGATAGATAATACCAAAGATGAACCTTGACGCCGCTCTGAACAGAAAATACCTGAAATGGATCGTCATTTGGGGGCTTTGGACGCTGCTCGGGATATATTTCACCAGCCAGGTCGCGCTGCAAAGCCAGGCTTTCCCAAACCCGACGCCGTTTTGGCGCGTTTTAATTTGGCAGCTTTTCTCGGGCTACCTGTGGTTTTTGTTGAGCCCGATCATACTTTGGCTGGGCAACAGATTTACGTTCGAGGACGGCAAGTGGAAAACCAGTATCCCGATCCACTTTGCGGCGAGCATAATTATAGCGGTCGCCCAACTGGCAATCGATTCCTACGTCCTGCCAAAGCTCGGCTACATGAGCAGCACCGGCCCGCTGCCCTACTTTGAGATTCTCAAAAGAATCCTTTTGTTTAACCTTCATTTCAGCGTCGCGATCTATTGGGGTGTGCTGGGCATTCAGCAGGCGATCAAATATTACCGAAAAAACCGCGAACGCGAGCTTCGCACCTCGCAGCTTGAAGCACGGCTTGCGACAACGCGGCTGCAAGTTTTGAAGATGCAGCTTCATCCGCATTTTTTGTTCAACACGCTGAACGCGATTTCGGAACTCATCTACCGCGACCCGGAATCGGCCGAGCGCATGATCTCCGACCTGAGCGATCTCTTGCGAATGTCGTTCGAAAATCTCGAGGTGCAGGAAATTCCGTTGAAGCAGGAGCTTGAATTCCTCGAAAAATATCTCGAGATCGAGCTCACACGGTTTCATGATCGTTTAAAGGTTGAAATGCATATCGCGCCCGAAACGCTGGACGCGAGCGTGCCGAACATGATCTTGCAGCCGCTGGTCGAAAACGCGATCAAGCACGGCATAGCACCGCGGGCCACGGGCGGCAAGATAGATATCGACGCTTCGCGGCAGAACGGCCATTTGGCTCTGACGGTGCGGGACGACGGCCTCGGGGTGCCGTTCGGCGATCTCGAACA
>CADEEU010000240.1 GCA_902826385.1 uncultured Acidobacteriota bacterium
AGAGCCATCAACCGATCGGCTAACGCTTCATGATCGTTTGCTCGAACAAGAAATCCCGTCTCGTTTTCGACGATCGCTTCTGCAGCCCCACCAACATCCGTCGCTACGACGGGCAGCCCTGCTGCCATATATTCCAAAATTGCATTCGAAAATCCTTCGTAATTTGACGTAAGCACACCGGCAAACGAGACTGATAAAAGTTCGGGAACTGTCGCGCACTTACCAATGAAATGAACTCGCCTTTCGATCTTAAGCTCTTTGGAATGTGCTTCAAGCCCTTTTCTTAACTCACCTTCGCCAGCGAGAACGAAATGTGCATCCGGAAAATTTTTCGCAACGATCACGGCGGAGCGTAGAAGCATTGGAAGGTTCTTTACATCGTGCCTAAGATTGGCAACGAGAGTGATGAACTTAATATTCTCGATTACTGGAAGTCCAAGTGAAGCCAGAATCGCGTTGCGGTCGGTTGATCTTGGTTTAAGGCGATCAAGGTCGAGGCCGTTATAAACGACCTCAATTTTTTCGGCGCGAACACCTCTGTTAACCAAGTGCGTTTTAACCGCCTGCGCGTTTGCGACGATCGCGTCCGCCATTCCGAACATTCGCTGCTCGATAAAACGCTGCGTACTTGATCGTATTCCCAAGGTCTCCCGTTTGGACGCGATTTTTCCTTTAATGCCGGCCAGTCGCATACCCGCAATACCGAACACATTTGTGTAAAAGTCATGAGTTTGCACGACCTCGATGTTCCGATCGACCAAGTGTCTGGCAAAACGGCGGACCTGCGTAACGAAATTCAAATCGTAAAAAGAAGTCAGCGGAAATTCAGGAATGTCGTTAAAGCCCAAATCTTCAGCTTCGCCCAGTAAATATCCGTTCCTATTCAGTGTAGCCAGGCAGACGTTCCAGTCGTCCGCTTTGAGAAGGCGCGTCAATTGAAGCGCCTGCCGTTCGGAACCGCCGATATGAAAGCTGCCAATTAGTTGAAGGGCGTTCTTTCTCTTCATCTTCGGATGAAAACCGTAAAACGTTGAAATCGCTTAAGTATGGCGTTGTCCGGCCCTTTGAACAAATACGCACAAACGGATAGAATTTTCGCTATATTCTTGCAGAATTTTTAAGAGCAATCAGGAGTAATTTGAAATGAGAGGATTGTCAATCGTTGCGCTGCTTGCGGTTGCGGCTGGCGCCATTTTCGCACAGACAGATATGAAACCACCCGCTGCTAAAAAAGAACCCCAGGTTTTAAAGATTCATGGTTATGAGATAACTGACAACTACGCGTGGCTGCGCGATCGTGGCGAAAAAGAAAAAAGCCCGGAGGTGATGAAGTACCTTGAAGCTGAAAACGCCTACACCGAATCGCATATGGGCAAACATAAAGGCTTTGCCGACGCACTTTACAAGGAAATGCTCGGCCGCATAAAGCAGACCGATTTAAGCGTGCCGGTCAAGATGGGCGAGTATTGGTACTTCAACAGAACGGAAGAAGGCAAGCAGTATCCGACATTTTTGCGTAGCAAGACGCGCGACGGCGCCGATCCCGAAATTCTATTGGATCAAAACGAAATGGCAAAGGGGTTCAAGTTCTTCTCGATCGGTGCCTTCGAGCCGAGCGACGATGGCACTATGCTCGCATTCTCGACAGATACTACCGGCTATCGCCAATACACCCTACAGTTCAAAGATCTGAAAACGGGTAAAGTTCTGGCGGACAGGGTCGAGCGAGTTACATCGACGGAATGGTCACCTGACGGAAAATACATTTTTTATGGACAGGAAGATCCGGTTTCGAAACGCACCGACAAGATTTTTCGGCATGCGGTCGGGACCACAGGGATCGACGATCTGGTTTATGAGGAGAAGGATGTGCTGTTCAACGTGGGCATAGGCCGCTCCCGCGATAAACAGATGTTGTTCATTCAGTCCAATGCGGCAACGATGACCGAATATCGTTATCTGCCCGCGAATGCGAGCGAGAACGGCGTCTTCCGCGTGCTTTCGCCCCGGCGAGAAGGCCACGAGTATTACGCCGATTTTGACAGCGGCGAGTTTTATATCCGCACCAACAGCAATGCCGAAAATTTCCGGATTGTTCGCGCTCCGCAGACAGATCCGAGCGAAAAGAACTGGAAAGATTTTATTCCGCACAATCCAGCGGTGTTGGTTGAAGGAACTAGTTTCTTCAAGAATTACACGGTCGTCTCCGAGGTGGAAAACGGCCTCGAATACCTTCGTGTGATGGATCGGAAAAGCAAGCGTGCCGATATCCGCATTCCTACTCCGGAGAGCGTGTATACGATAAACCTCGCTGGCAATCCCGAATATGTGACCGACTACGTTCGCTATAACTATTCGTCGATGATCACTCCGAATTCGACCTATGAGTTCAACTTCGCAAAACGTAACAGCGAGCTTATAAAGCAACAGGAAATACCAAGCGGTCACGACAAGACAAAATACGAGACGACACGCGTTTGGGCTGCCGCACGCGACGGTGTCAAGGTGCCGATTTCTATCGTAATGAAGAAAGGCACGAAGCTGGACGGCAAATCACCGATGCTTCTTTACGCTTATGGTTCGTACGGTGCATCGATGACGCCGAGCTTTTCGACGTCGAGGCTAAGCTTAGTTGATCGCGGAATGACCTATGCGATCGCTCACATTCGCGGCGGCTCAGAGCTTGGTGAAAAGTGGCGACAGGACGGACGTATGTTTAAGAAAATCAACACGTTCAACGATTTTGTCGATTCGGCGAAGTGGCTTATTGCCGAGAAGTATACGTCCGCGGACAGGCTTGTCATTCAGGGCGGATCCGCTGGGGGTCTATTGATGGGAGCGGTCGTCAACCAATCGCCAGACACGTTCAAGGCAGCGATCGTGCAGGTACCTTTCGTTGACGTCATGAACACAATGATCGACGACACGCTGCCCCTGACTACTGGAGAATGGATCGAATGGGGTAACCCGCGTGACGACAAAAAGGCCTGGGATTATATGTACAGTTACTCGCCTTACGATAATATTAAGGAGCAGAACTATCCTAATATGCTGGTTGAAGTTTCGCTTTGGGACAGCCAAGTGCCTTATTGGGAGGGCGCAAAGTTTGCCGCGAAGGTCCGAGAGTTTAAGACAAACGACAGCACGCTCCTACTCAAGACAAATATGGGCGCCGGTCACGGCGGCTCGTCAGGCAGGTATGACCGCCTTAAAGAGGTTGCGTTTGAGTACGCATACGCACTTTCTCAAGTTGGTATCACAAAATAATTTTCTGAATTTCAAATCCTGGGTTTTCTGAACCTCCCCGCCGAATAGGCGGGGAGGTTTTGTTTTTACACTACTCTCGTTCGGTCACATTGACCGGAATATTAGTCATTTTGAAGGGTGTTTTGGGGATAAAGCTCGTTCAATTGTCGGAGAAAAGCTTGTCAAAAAGGGGGTGTCAGCACATTTGGGAACGATGGCACGACCGTTGCAAAATCCTCCGCGGCGATACCAATGCCGTCGTCCAGAATTAATTTTTATGAGCAAAGACATCTTCAAAACACTCACAACGTTCTTGCTGCTGTATTCCATTACGGCCGGCGCTTTCGCCGCTGTGCCGTTTCCCTCACTTTCCGCACCACCGGCCCTGGAGGCTAACCAACCCTTTGTTCCGCAAAATGCAAAACTGGACGGCCTGAAAGGCGATCCGTTTGTCGGCGACAAGGTTTCGCCCGACCTGCGTGAAAAGCTGTCCGACAAAGACTTGAACCGAAAAATAAGTACGATAGTTCAAGCAAAAGATGCGAAGAACGAAGAGTATCTTGTATCTCTTCGGAAGGTCGGCGTCGTCGTAAAGGCCAAAACCTTGAACCTGAATATGCTGGAGGCCGAGATGCCGCTTGCCTCCGTACAGTCGGTTGCCGATCTTCCGGACACGCTACATATCTCGCTCAACCTCGTGACGAAATGGCTTGGGCACGTCGAAGAGACGACCGGGATCACCGAGATGCGTGCGATAAAAGGCAACGCGAAACTTGACGGCCGCGGCATCGGAATCGCTATTCTTGATTCAGGTATCTACAGGCAGCACGATATGTTTGCAGGGGAGAACGATACCAATCGTGTAGTCCAGCAGCATCAGTTTGAACTTGGGGGTAACGAAGATCTCTTTGGACACGGAACGCATGTAGCCGCATTGGCGGCGGGAATCGGTGGGAAACCGGGTGACAAGAAGTCGCAGGCCAAACTAAGAAAATACGAGGGAATTGCGCCTGGAGCTAACATCATCTCGGTTCGCGTGCTGTCGAATACCGGACAGGGATCCAGCTCAACGCTTATTCAGGCGCTTGATTGGGTTCTCGTCAATCGCGAAGCGAACAACATTCGAGTTGTAAACCTTAGCCTCGGGACCGCCTCTGTCGAAACATGGCGTAACGACCCGCTTTGCCGAGCTGTCAGACGTTTAACGTCAGCCGGAATCGTAGTTGTGGCTGCGGCCGGAAACGACGGCAAGAATTTGCTGGGTCAGAAAACATACGGCACGATCCATTCACCGGGCAATGATCCGACGGTCATCACGGTTGGTGCTACAAATACGTTCAATTCTGAGCGACGCAGCGATGATGGCGTTGCGACATACAGCTCACGCGGTCCAACGCGCTCTTACTTTACTGACGAACTCGGTGTAAAACAGTATGATCATCTCGTAAAACCTGATTTGGTTGCTCCGGGGAACAAGCTAAAGTCGGCAAGGTCGAGCGTGAGCGTACTTTCGACTCTTAACCCTCTCAATGACGAACCTGGCAGTGTCCTGGATCCGGCAACGCGCAAGATTACTAGAATGTCGGGAACCTCTATGGCAACCCCGATTGTGACCGGTGCGGCAGCTCTGATGCTCCAGGCTAATCCGCAGCTCACGCCGAACATGGTCAAGATGCTTCTGATGTATACTGCGCAGCCGCTTGCCGGTTTCAATCATCTTGAACAGGGAGCTGGACAAGTAAACATCGAGGGCGCGGTCCGGGCCGCAAAGCAAGTACGACGCGATCTTACGGAAGAAACTCAACTTGGCGAGCCGCTTCTTACGGGACGAGTTCCGAACCAGACGTCGACTATTGCAGGCGAGACATTTAGCTGGTCCCGCGGGATGATCGTAAACCAGGGCTGGGTGAAAGGAAATCAGCTTCTGACCGAATATCAACCGGTATATGGACTTGGACATACACTGAGCGACGGACTACTCATCGCTGACGGACTACTTATCGCTGACGGATTGCTTATCGCCGACGGATTGCTCATCGCCGACGGGCTATTGATCGCGGATGGAACGACCATCGGTGACGGCACTCCCTTCCTCGATTACACTGACATGTTTGCCAGCGGATTGCTGATTGCGGACGGACTACTTATAGCCGACGGGCTGCTGATAAGCGATGGACTGCTCATAGCCGACGGGGTACTGCCTGTTGGAGGGCTAAGTATCGGACTGCCGGCGCTCTTAAACGGTGATCCTGAGCTGTAAAATGCTCTCGGATCATTAGTGTCGCCCCCGTATTTCAGCGTACTTTCGAACGCGGGAGCTTTAACAGGCTTTCGCGTTCGGTTTTAATTGCTAATTTCGAAAAAAAGATGGAATAAACCAAACGTTTAGGGTAGAATATCCGATGGATCAGATCTGGTCCACTTCCTGAGTGCCATTCCGGTAATCCTCTCGCAACAATAGCTGTCCAAACCTCCACTTTATGGAGCCGAACGAAAATAACGATCTCAGACTGAATTTGTATGTCGCATTGCTCGTGCCGGCAGGCCTCGCGGCCCTCGGGTGGGCTGTTTACGGCTTTCCCGCCGGCAGTCTGAGCAGCGGGATGCTTCTGATATCTGTGGCGACC
>CADEEU010000241.1 GCA_902826385.1 uncultured Acidobacteriota bacterium
ATAATCCGTATGCAGGTGAAGGTGAACAAAGTCGCGCGATTTGAATTTTAACGGGTCCATCGTGTTCGTTGTCTATGAAAAAAGTCTATCTTGAAACGTTCGGCTGTCAAATGAACGTATCGGATTCCGAGCGCGTCGCAACGACGCTGGCGAAAAAGGGATTCGAGATGACTTCGCGCGAGGACCAAGCTGATGTAGTGCTGATCAACACATGTTCGGTCCGCGAAAAGGCGGAACAGAAGCTTTACACGCGTGTCGGACGAATCAGGAACTCGGGCCGCAGCAAGCCTGTGATCGGAGTTCTTGGCTGCGTTGCGCAATTGGAAGGCGAAACACTATTTGAAAAGATCGAAGGGATCGATCTGGTCTTGGGAACAAAGGCGGTTGGCCGTGTTTCCGAGGTGATCCAGCGCGTGCTTGACGGAGAAGAGGGAATTGTCGATCTTGGCGAACGCGAGAAAGATTACGACTGGACCGTTTCCGATCCGCAGCGTCATTCGCCGCACGTCGCGTTTGTCCCGATCATCGAAGGCTGCAATAAGTTCTGCACCTACTGCATAGTTCCCTTTTCACGCGGCAGGGAAGTCAGCCTTTCTGCTTCCGAGATTGTCAGATCGGTGCTCGACATGCGTCGCACCGGCATAAGGGAAGTTCACCTGATAGGCCAAAACGTAAACAGTTATCGTCCGACGACGGACAGCGGACTTGAAGGATTTAAGGGAGACACGCCGTTCTCGCGTCTTCTTCGGGCAGTCGCCGCGACCGGTATCGAACGGATAAAGTTCAACACTTCGTTTCCGCGTGACTTTAAACCGGACATTGTCGATGCGATCAACGAGCACGAAAATCTTTGCAACTGGGTGCATCTGCCGGTGCAGTCCGGAAGCGACCGCGTGCTTAATATGATGAAACGCGGCCACACGATCGACAGTTATAAAAGGAAGATAGACTATCTTCGCTCGTCGCCGCGAGACATTTCGATAACGACCGATATCATCGTCGGATTTCCCGGCGAGACACGCGAGGATTTTGAAGACACGGTCAGCCTGGTCGAATACGCCGGATACGACGCAGCGTACATTTTCAAATATTCGCCGCGGCCCGGAACGCCAGCTTACGAAATGGCCGACGACGTTTTGTCCGAAGAAAAAACCGAGCGATTCTTGAAACTCGAAAGTGTCCAGCGGCGTTCACAAAACGAACGGTTGAAACGATATGTAGGCAAAACCCTGGATGTCCTTGTAGAAAAACACGCAGTGCGTTCCGACGCTCAGGTCTCGGGCCATTCGACTTGTCACAAAGTGGTAAATTTCGAAGGTTCAGACAGCTTGGTCGGAAGCATCGTAAAAGTAAAAATCTCGGAAGTTAAGTCGAACTCGTTGTTGGGAGTACGACTGGAGCGGCAAGCATCCCTGCTTGCCTGAGCGTAAAACGCTTAAAGTCTCCGTTGGTAAAGAAGCCCCAGTCGTTGTGAATATGTTGGTTGAAGTAAAAATCGGCGCGTTGATAATGGACCCGAACACGAACTCGCCCATTGTCGTGCTCAAAGGCATCGATTCGGAAACCGTCCTGCCGATCTGGGTCGGCGCGTTCGAGGCCAATGCTATCGCCCTCGAGATAGAAAAGATCGTGCCGCAGCGACCGATGACGCACGACCTGCTTCGCAACCTGATAGTCGAGTGCGGATTGCGGCCGTCGCGCGTTATTGTCACCGACCTTCTTGAGAATACGTTTTACGCTCTGATAGAATTGCTCAACGAGAACGATGAATTGGTGTCGATGGACGCTCGCCCGTCTGATGCGATAGCACTTGCGCTTCGCCTTGATTGTCCGATCTTTGTTCAGCAGAAAGTGATCGACCTTTCAGCCGCCTCCAACCAGGGCGATCCCGAAAAAGCAGACGACCAGATGCCAGCGGCCGAAGAATGGCCGGATTTGATTGGATAAGTATGACAGGCGATTCCGGCCTGTCGGGCAGACAGATTTTGTTCTTACGTTGTTGAAAATGATAATTGTAATCGCCAACCAAAAAGGCGGCGTCGGTAAAACTACGACCGCGATCAACCTTGCCGCAGGACTTGCGGGCCAACGAAAAAAGGTATTGCTCATCGACCTCGACCCGCAAAGCAACTCGTCGCTCTCGTTCCTCGAGCCTGAAAGGGTGAATGGCGGAGCATACGAATTATTTGCCGAACCGTCACGGTCCGCCGATGAACTCGTTTACGAAACCGCCGTCCCAAACCTGTCGCTGATTCCGGCCCGTATCAACCTTGCGAAACTCGAAGCCAAGCTAATAGGCGATTTCGACGCCGCGTTCAAATTGCGTGACCGCGTGGAAAAATTGAAAGGGAAGTACGACGTTATCCTGATCGACACTCCGCCGACGCTTGGTATTCTGACCGTGAACGCTATGGTCGCGGCGAACCATATTATTATCCCGATCCAGTCTTCCTATTTCGCTCTCGAGGGTACAGACGATCTTCTTGAAACGATCGAAAGGATTCGTTCGACTCCAAACCCGGACCTTAATCTTATGGGCGTCGTTGTCACTCTGTTTGATCGCCGAACGACAATCTCGAAAGATGTCGAGGCCCATATTCGCAGTGTGTTTGGTAAGAAAACTTTCAAAACAGTGATATCGCGAAGCGTCCGGCTGGAAGAATCACCGGCCCACAAAAAAGCTATTTTCGATTACGCCCCGCGTTCATCAGGTGCCGCCGAGTACCAAAGCCTTTCAAAGGAGGTGCTTAAACGTGCCTAAATCAGGACTGCCGTTGGGCGTTAAGATGCGCCATGATTCACATTATGTAGACCAGATCGCTTCGCATTCGCGAAGCGTCGGACGAACTATTCCGGTTTCCTCGATATTCCCAAACCCCGAACAGCCGCGCACCGAATTCGGCGATCTGACCGAGCTGACCGAATCTATCCGGGAAAAAGGCTTGCTTGAGCCGCTGCTGGTTAAACCCAAACCTGACGGAACATTCATGATCATCGCCGGCGAACGGCGATGGCGGTCGTCACAGCTTGCCGGATTAACCGAAGTTCCTTGCATCGAGCTGGACATCGACGAAAACGCAGTCGCCGAGATCGCGCTGATCGAGAACCTTCAACGCAAAGATCTGACGGTTTGGGAAGAAGCCGACGGCCTTGCCGCATTAGGTGAGAAGTTCGGTTATACCCATGACCAGATAGCACAAAAAATAAGCAAAAGCAGATCGACCGTTACTGAGCTGTTGGCCATCGCCGGTCTGCCACGCGAAATCCGCACCAAATGCGTCCACGCGAAAATAAACTCAAAGGCGACGCTTCTCGAAATCGCCCGCCAATTTGACGAGTCGGCCATGTTCGACTACTTAGACCGATTTGGCTCCGGCAAAAACCTTAAACGTCCGAAAACTGAAAAGGTAGAGTCGGCATCCGAAAATCAGCCGTCAGGACTTGCATTCGACTACACATCGCCAAAAGCCGACTTCAGTCTAAAGCTGAAATTCTCAAAACCAGGCTTTAGCCGGGCAGACATACTGAAAGCGTTAAAACAGGCTTTCGACGACGTAAAGGCGAATGGGTTGGGATGATGTAAGCGCCGCGAGACCATACTCCATCGTGATAACATAATCTTTATTATCGGACGCAAGTGATGTTATCAGAGCTGCTTAAGAGATTGCCAATAACCAGTCCCTGAACAACTAACTTCCCTCACGAAAAGCATCCGCCTCGTGCGAGATCTCTCATTTGGCTGATCCATTCCTCACCGCCCTCGACCCAACAAGCGAGGATAGCTCCGACACCACTGCAAAATCCCCTGCGTTTCTTTGACAACGCACCCAGAATAACGATATCATCACAGTTTTGCTAGATAACGTAAGGAGTTACATATACACCATTGAGTAACGGAAATTTTCTATTCACGTCCGAATCGGTCACCGAAGGCCACCCGGACAAGATTGCCGATAATATTTCAGACGCGATCCTTGATGCGATCCTGACCCAGGACCCGAAGGCCCGTGTTGCGTGCGAAACGCTCGTTACGACCGGATTGGCTGTTGTCGCCGGTGAGATAACTACCTCTGCTACAGTAAATTACAAGCAGATAATTCGCGAAACGATTGAAGAGATCGGCTACCACAATGCCGAGTTTGGCTATGATTCGAACACCTGCAGCGTGATCGATGCTATCGGCACTCAGTCGCCGGACATTGCCCAGGGCGTGGACACGGGTGGAGCGGGAGATCAGGGCTTGATGTTCGGGTTTGCGTGCAACGAGACACCGGAGCTAATGCCGATGCCGATCCAGATGGCCCATAACCTGACGCGGAAGCTCAGCGAGGTTCGCCGGAGCGGCGAGATCGACTATCTTCGCCCGGACGGAAAATCTCAAGTATCGATTGAATATCGCGATGGTAAGCCGTTCAGAGTAGAGGCGGTTGTGATCTCGACACAGACTGCCGATGTCGATATTGAGACGATCCGCAAGGACGTGATGGACAAAGTTATCAAGCCTGTTATCGACCCCAATCTTCTCGACGAAAGCACAAAATATCACATTAATCCGACTGGCCGATTCGTGGTCGGCGGGCCGATGGGCGACGCTGGCGTCACCGGCCGTAAGATTATTGTTGACACTTACGGCGGTTATGCACCGCACGGCGGAGGTGCTTTTTCGGGCAAGGACCCGACGAAAGTGGACCGTTCTGCGGCGTACATGGCGCGATATATTGCAAAGAATATCGTGGCCGCCGGCCTGGCCGATAAGTGTACTGTTCAGTTAGCTTACGCGATCGGAGTTGCGGAACCGGTTTCGGTTTTGATCGACACTCACGGTACCGGAAAAGTGGACGAGACGAAACTCGCGGATGCCGTTCGCAAACACTTTGAGCTGACGCCGAAAGGCATCATTGAAATGCTCGATCTTCGCCGCCCGATCTTTAAGCAGACCGCACGATTCGGTCACTTCGGCCGTACGAACGACGAGTTCACATGGGAAAAAACCGACCGGGCCGATGCCCTTCTCGGAGCTTTGAGCGACGCCGCGGCGGTTTAGGACAGAGCAATAATTATGGCAACCGAACAACCTTCAATTCAGTACGATATCAAAGACATTAACCTCGCGCCGCAGGGTAAGCAGCGGATCGAATGGGCGGACCGCGAAATGCCGGTGCTTCGCCTTATCCGCGAGCGTTTTGAGAAAGAAAAGCCGTTGACCGGCGTCAGGATGGTCGCGTGTGCGCACATCACGACCGAGACGGCGAATCTCGCCCGAACCTTTCAGGCCGGCGGAGCCGAAGCTTTGCTTATTGCGTCCAACCCGCTTTCGACACAGGACGACGTAGCTGCCTCGCTCGTCGCCGACTGGGGCATTCCCGTCATGGCGATAAAGGGCGAGTCTATAGAGACTTACGTCAGCCATGTTAAAGCGGCACTCGAAACGAACCCGAACCTGATCATCGATGACGGATCGGACGTTGTCGCGACGATGCTGAAGGAAAAGCAGGACATTATCCCAAACCTCATCGGCACCACCGAAGAAACGACGACGGGCATCGTCAGACTTAAAGCGATGCAGAAAGCGGGCGTGCTAAACTTCCCTTCCATTGCCGTTAACGACGCTCAGACCAAGCATTTCTTTGATAATCGCTACGGCACGGGCCAGTCGACGCTCGACGGCATTATCCGCGCGACCAACATCCTGCTCGCCGGCAAAACGCTGGTCGTGGTCGGCTACGGCTGGTGCGGCAAGGGCGTAGCGATGCGTGCCCGCGGGATGGGTGCGAACGTCATCGTGACCGAAATCGATCCGATCAAGGCGATCGAAGCGGTGATGGACGGCATGCGTGTGCTCCCGAT
>CADEEU010000242.1 GCA_902826385.1 uncultured Acidobacteriota bacterium
GAGATCGAGGTCGGCTATAGCTTGAAGAAAAGGTACTGGCGCCGCGGAATTGGGTACGAATGTGCGCATGCCTGGCTTACTTACGGTTTCGAAACCGCTGGCCTCGAACGCATTGTCGCTGTCGCGGATAAAGATAATATCGGATCATGGCGGATCATGGAAAAATGCGGAATGACGTTCGAAAAGATGCAAAGTGCGTACAATATGGACTGTAAATTTTACGCGATCTCGAAGGACGAATTTTTAAGGGGAAATCACGAATCATGAGAAGTACAAAGATCTTAGCGTATTCATTTTTACTCACACTCTTGCTTTGTATCGGTGCGGATGCTCAGTCCACGCCGAAAAGTAAGTCGGTAAGCTTCGAAGGGGCGAAGATTCGCTACTACGACATCGGAAACAAAAAATCTAAAGAAGCTCTCGTGCTGGTTCATTGCTGGACGTGCAACGTCGAGTTTTGGAAAGACACTTATAACGCCTTCCCGAACCATCGGGTCATCGCGATGGACCTTCCCGGCCACGGCGCAAGCGACAAACCGAAAATAGATTATTCGATTGATTATTTCGCCAAGGCGGTGGACGCCGTGATGAAAAAGGCCGGTGTCGAAAAAGCCGTGCTTGCCGGACACAGCATGGGCACGCCGATCATCCGGAAATATTACGAGCTTTATCCGGATAAAACACGCGGACTGATCATCGTCGACGGCGCGTTGCTTCCATTCGGCGAACGAGCAGAGGTCGATAAGTTTTTTGAACCAATGTTCAAAGACTACAATGCAAATGCGGCAAAATTTATCGACGGAATGCTTCCGGCTGACGAAAAGTTGCGACCGTTCATACGCTCGTCGATGCTCGCCACGCCGGATTACGTAGGAATGAGCGCGATGAAATTGATGACCGACGACGCGTACGCAAAACACGGAACTATGAATGTTCCCGTGCTCGCCGTCATGGCACCGTCGCCTTATTGGCCGAACGATCTGGAGGCAAGATATCGGGCGATTGCACCTAATCTCGAATTTCTTATGTGGCCGGGCACCAGCCATTTTCTTCAGATGGAACGGCCGAAGGAATTCAATGAAGCTGTGGCGGCGTTTATTTCGAAGAACAAGCTGCTTTAACTGAAAGATGCAAATCAGCTATCCAAAACTAATCTTCGCCGGCGTACTGACGATCTATTTTCTTTGGATCGCCTACGCACCGATGCAGGGAAGCTTTCTCGATCTTGTCGATCTGCCGATTCACGAAACGGGTCACCTGATCTTTCAGCTTTTTGGCGAATTTATGATGATCGCGGGCGGATCATTTTTTCAGGTGATCATGCCCGCGATCTTCGTCGGCTATTTTTGGTGGAACGAGAAATATTATTCCGCCGGTATCGTGCTGTTCTGGGTCGGACAAAGCGTAATTAACGTTTATATCTACGCGGCTGACGCGGTCGTGATGCAGTTGGTGTTGACCAGCGGATTTACCGGGAGCGAGGGCAGTTTTCACGACTGGAATTATATGCTGACGCGGCTCGGGCTTTTGGGTTCGACTAATGTTGTCGCTGGTTTGATACGGATGGCCGGGACCATAACGATCGTTGCGGCCGCGGTTATTTCGATCTATTACGCTCTCCACTCGCCCAAAGAAGAGTTTGAAGAAATATGAAAGCAACGCTCATCACCGGGGCCTCAAGCGGAATCGGCGAAGCGTTCGCCCGACGCCTTGCCGCGGAAGGGCACAACCTTGTACTCGTAGCGCGGTCGGAAAACAAGCTGCGAGAGCTGTGCGATGAGCTGAAAAACAAGCACAATGTGACCTGTCATTTTGTCGCCGTCGATCTAACCGAATTCGAAGCCGACAAGCAGCTCTTCGAAGAAACCGAAAAAAACGATATCGAGGTCGACTGGCTGATAAACAATGCCGGTTTCGGTTCAATGGGCGATTTCGCCAAGCTGGAGCTCGACCGCGAGCTGCAAATGATCGATCTGAACATCTCTGCTTTGGTAGCGCTCACGCACAGGTACCTGGCGAAAATGCGGGAACGAAAAAGCGGAACGATACTTAACGTTTCCTCGGCTGCTGGTTTTCAGCCGATACCGTTTATGGCAACTTACGCCGCAACAAAATCGTTCGTGACTTCGTTCTCGGAAGCGATCGCCGAAGAGAATCGGCCATTTGGGATTCAGGTGCTTGCCCTATGTCCCGGCTCGACCGAAACCAATTTTCACGCCGCTGCAAAAATGGACCGGGCGTTAAATGTTAAGGGCCAGGAAACTGTGGAAGATGTTGTCGAAACCGCTATGAAAGTTGTCGGCTCAGGACGCACTAAGGTGGTGTCCGGTTGGACGAACTGGGTCGTCGCGACGGCAACTAATTTTGTGCCGAACTCGCTAATCACCCGTGCGATGGGCAAAGGCCTGCGTGGAAGATTCCAGAAAGAATGATCGTTATTTGAACTATCCGCCGTCAACTATCAAACTATCCACTGAAGAAAGAATCCCCTAACCTGTGCTATGAAATTCACCGTTCTCGGCAGCGGATCTACCGGAAACGCCGTACTGATCGCAACTGAAAAAACTCGCGTTCTCGTTGACGCTGGTCTGAGCGCGCGTGAGACGGTGAAACGCCTCGCCGCCGTTGGTGTCGATCCGGCCGATCTGGATGCGGTGGTCATAACGCACGAACATAGTGATCACGTGGGCGGTTTGCGAAACATTCTCGGCAAGCTGCGGGGGCCTGTTTACATTTCGCGGGCGACCGAGGACGCTTATTATTACTGGCAGAGAAGGGCTAACGTCGCCGGAGCGGATGAAGGAACTCGACGTCGCGACGCGTTGAAAGACCGCACGGTCGAAATCGAGTCCGACCAAGAATTTCGTGTCGGCGACATCGATTTTGAACCTTTCACGGTGCCGCACGACGCAGTGGACAATTTCGGTTTCGTCGCCAAAAGCGGCGGCGTGCGGATTGCCACGCTGACCGACTTTGGCCATATCACGCAGATTATTCGTGAAAAACTTCGTAACTGCGATGGGATCGTGATCGAATCAAATCACAGCCGCGATATGCTGCGCGCCTGTCCTGTTTATAGCTGGAGTCTCAAACAAAGAATTGCCGGCCGCCGCGGACACCTTTCAAACGAAGACCTCGCCGATTGGCTGCAAAACGACTTTGACGGTACAGCCAGAACGATCGTCCTTGCCCACCTTTCACAGCGTGCCAACGACATTCACCTTGCACGCATAACCGCCGAAACCGCCCTCAGAATGCGAATGCCGCTCTTTCAGACCGAAACGAAGATCGTGCTTTCTAATCACCAGGAACCGACGGAATGGGTTGGTTTTTAAAGGTAAACTCACGTCCGCGGATCGCGGATCGAAGCTGTTTGACCAGCCAAACCACTGCTAAACGATTTTGACTTGCATCATCCGTAACGTTTAGCATTTTGAAGAGGATTGCTATGAGCTTCACACTGCACGATATGGGTTCGGAGAACTTCGAGTTCAACGCCAACGTATGGAATTGGAAGGCCGCGCTCGAGCTGATAAAGGGTTTCGACTTTTTCAGCGAAAACAAGCTTCGGCAAATGGCTTACAATGCAACCGGCATTAGGGTCGAGATCGACGACGCGCATTTTATAGGAGAAAAGATACGCGACCAGATATTGCCGAAGCTGGAACCCGACAAACGAATCTTTGCCGATGGCACGATCACCGATCAGCCCGACGACATGACGCTTTTTAAGGACGGCGACGAGCAGTGGAAGAATTACAGTGTTAGCTACGAATGGCTCAAAGATTTTTCCGATTTCTGCCTGCGGTCGAAAGGGTTTCAGATTTTTTAGGTAATCTTTTTTGCCGTCGCCCCTATTTTTCTTTTCATTCCTGTTCCTCTTCTTCATCTTATTCGTTGGTGCAAAACCGGTTATTACGGAATAAGATGAAAAATAGGAGTAGATCTGAAAAGGGAACTGAATGGAATCTTTCAACGACATTGCCAACACCCTCTCACCCTTTTTCAAAAATCTCTGGGTCCAAATTGCTTTGCTGATCTTGTTCGCGACGGTCCACGGCTACGCGGGTGCCTGGCTTGCGGTGCGGATGCTTTTTCGGCCGCGAAAACCGTTCAAGATTCTGGGTGTAACGCTCTTTCCGCAGGGCATGATCCCGCGTCATCGCGATCGCCTGGCTAATGCTATCGGAAAGGCCGTCGGCGAAGAGCTTGTCTCGCAGGAAACCATTATGGAAGAACTGCTGGGCAAAGACTTCCTCCGCCGAAAGATACGCGGCGTGGTCGATTCATACACGCATGAGCTGGTTTCGCGTGATTACCCATCACTGATAGAGGCCTTGCCGGCCAACCTGCGCGCTCCGGTGCTGGACGCGATAACGTCGCTTCAGTTCAAGATCGCCGGTCATATAGAAGACGTACTGAAAAACGAAGAATCGCTTGAAACGATCCGCGGTTTCGTCACCCGTCGTGTCGATGAGTTTTTATCGAAACGAGTGTCAGAGGTTGTTGATGACGATGCGTTTCAGCGCATTGTCGGTTTTTTCGACGACCGAATCGATTCGGCCGTCAACTCGCCTGCTTTGGAAGAAAAGGTGCGCGATTTCATCGGCCGCCGAGTGGATGATCTTGCAAATACAGGCACGCCGCTCGGCTCACTGTTTACCGAAGACGCGGTCGCATTACTTAAAGAAAAGGCGAGCGAGCAGATCCAGCCAGTGGTTCATCGGCTGACAGAACTTGCCGCGGCCGAGAAAACACGAAACCAGATCGGTGCTTTGATCAAACGCGAAGTGCACGAGTATTACGAAGGCCTGCCCTTCTTCAAAAAGATTTTCGTCTCCCGCGAAAACCTGATCGGCGAGGTCGACGATCTGGTTAACGAAAGCCTGCCCAAACGCCTTGAGGAAACCCTCAAAGGCGACTTCTTTGCCGAAGAGGCCCGCAATTTTATCAACACCAGCATCGACGACGCCCTGGCGCGTCCGCTGCCCGATCTTGTCGGTACCGTCGCACCGGAACAGCTCGGCCGTCTAAAAGCGCAAGTGACAAAATCGGTCCTCTCCGTTCTTCGCGGCGACGAGATGAAGTCTTCGATATCGGGTTACATCGCCGACACCCTAGGCAAACTTCGCCCGCACAGCGTCGACGCGATCATGCAGACGCTGCACGCCGAATCCGAAGAAAAACTGAAGAACATGCTGTCGAAAGGGCTGTTGAGCATTCTCAACCGGGACGAAACCTCACAGATAATCAACTCCGTTCTGAATCGGCAGGTTGAAAAGCTGCTCGCCACACCGATCGGCCGCCTGTCCGACAACATTTCCGAAGAAAAGCTGAAAGCGGCAAGCGAATCGCTGGCCGTCACGATAATCGACGCGATAAAAGAAAAATTGCCCGAGGCGATCAAGGAATTCGACGTCGGCGGCGTGGTCCGTGAAAAGATAAACAACTATCCGGTCGAAAAGCTTGAATCTCTTGTCATGTCGGTCGCAAAAGAGCATCTCAGGACGATCGAGCTTTTCGGAGCATTCTTCGGCCTTGTCATAGGCATAGTTCAGGCGTTTTTATCTTATTGGGCCTTTGCAAAATAATGTCTATTATACGTCTACTTAACTTGAAAGGACGTTGCCCCCAGTTATGAAAACACTCATTGCGATTACGCTGCTCTCTGTTACCGGAACTATCTATTCGCAAACCTCGCTCAAGGAAGGCCCAATTATCAACAATCTGGCCCTTGGGGCGACCCGTCAAGAAGTCATAAAAAAATTCGGTGAGCCCGATTCCGAATCCCGAAGGAAAGCCGACGAGTGTGTCGGCG
>CADEEU010000243.1 GCA_902826385.1 uncultured Acidobacteriota bacterium
AAAAATTCTCCAGCACACGCTGCCCCACCGGTCCGGACTTTTCCGGATGAAACTGTACGGCGTAAAAATTTTCGTGATTGACGGCGGCACTGAACTCGACGCCGTAATCCGCGGTAGCAATAGTTTCAGCACCGTTTTCAACAAAATAGCCGTGCACGAAGTAGAAATAAGACTTGTCGCCGACACCGTCGAAAAGCCGAGAACGCAAAGCGGAGACGGTGTTCCAGCCTATTTGCGGGACTTTTACACCGTTCGGGGAAAATTTGAGGACCCGGCGAGGAATAATTCTCAGGCATTCGGTGTCATTCTCTTCGGATGAAGTGCACAACAGCTGCATACCCAAACAGACGCCCAGAAAGGGTTGACGTAACGAGCGAATAGTCTGGTCGAGGTTTTTCCCCCTCAGGTAGTTCATAGCGGCTGAAGCTTCGCCGACTCCGGGAAAGATTACCTTATCGGCTGAAACGAGTTCTTCAGCGGTGTCGGTGATCAAGGGCTCAACTCCAAGCCGACGCAGAGCGTTCGTCACCGAAGCCGTATTGCCTGCGTTGTATTTCACGATCGCAACTTTCACAAAACTCCTTTCGTGCTCGGCAGACCCTGGCCGTTACGCCGGACGGCCATTTTTATCGCTTTAGCAAACGCCTTAAAAATCGCTTCAATCTTGTGGTGCTCGATTGTTCCCTCAGCCTTTACGTTCAAATTACACTTGGCGTGATCGGTGAACGATTTGAAAAAGTGAAAGAACATTTCAGTCGGCATTTCTCCGATCTTTTCGCGTTTGAACTCCGCCTCCCACACGATCCAGTTGCGGCCGCCGAAATCGATGGCGACCTGGGCAAGACAATCATCCATCGGCAGACAGAACCCGTAACGTTCCAGCCCGCGTTTATCGCCGAGAGCCTTGTCGAACGCTTGCCCAAGCGTGATCGCGACATCTTCGATGGTGTGATGTTCGTCCACATGAAGATCGCCGCTGCCTCTGATTTTCAGATCCAGCCCGCCGTGACGAGCGAGTTGGTCGAGCATGTGATCGAAGAACGAAATGCCCGTCGCAATCTCGGCTTTGCCCGTTCCGTCAAGATTAAGTTCGACAGCAAAATCGGTTTCCGACGTCCTCCGGCTATGCGTCACTTTTCGCTCCGGCCCAGTTATCAGCAAATAAACTTCGTTCCAGGAGCCTGCCGTGACAACGTCGAGATCCGAATTGTCTTCATGGTTCGATACGCTTTGAATGCGGATTATTTTCGACCCCAGATTTTTCGCAAGCTGAACATCGGTCGGCCGGTCTCCGATGACGTAAGAGTTCGCAAGGTCGAAATCGTCGGAAAAGAATTTTTTCAGCATCGCCGTGCCCGGTTTTCGCGTAGGCAGATTTTCGTGATCGAAGCTGCGGTCGATGAGCACGTCGTCGAATACGATTCCTTCACCCGCTAGAGTGCGCAGAATGAGGTCCTGGACGGGATAAAAATCGCCTTCGGGAAAACTGTCGGTACCAAGGCCGTCCTGATTCGAAACCATGACCAACGAAAAATCGGTCTCATCCGCTATGCGTGCAAGGTTTGTGATAACGCCCGGCAGAAATTCGAGCTTGGTAATGTTGTCGACCTGATGATCGTCAGGCTCACGAATTATCGTTCCGTCGCGGTCGATGAATAGAACTCTCTTCATGGTTATTATTTGCTGATGCTCGAAGGCCAAAATCAGCGTCTTCCGAAATTCTCCAGTGCTTTTAACAAACGATTATTCTCCTCGACTGTTCCGACGGTTATCCGCAAACAACCCTCGCACAACTCGACGTTATTTCTGCTTCGCACAACTATCTTTTCGCCGATCAAAAACCGATAGATCGATTCCGCATCGACGGTCTTCGTCAACAAAAAATTTGCTTCGGATGCGTAAACTTTTTGCACAGCACTGATTTTTGCAAGGCCGTCGGCGAGACGCGTCCGTTCCTTCAGAACGGAGCTCAGCCACGCATCAACATCGTCCTTCTTATCGAGGGCCGCTAAAATCGCTTTCTGTGCGATACCGCTGACGTTGTACGGCGGTTTTACTTTGTTCATCAGATCGATGATCTCGGGCTGTGCAAACGCCATACCGATTCGCAGTCCGGCCATGCCCCAGGCTTTTGAAAACGTTTGGAGGACCACAAGATTCTTTTGATTATCCAGTTCCCAAATAAATGAGGCTGAGGAGGCAAAGTCTATGTACGCCTCATCTACCACAACCAATCCAGCAAAGCTGTTCGCGATCTCGAGTACAGACTCTCGCTGCATTAAATTGCCGGTCGGATTATTCGGCGAGCAAATGAAGAGCAGTTTTGTTTGCGGCGCAACAGCCTCCGATATTTGTTTCACGTCGAGCTGAAAATTCTGATCGAGTAAAACTTTCACAACCTCGATATCGTTGATCGCAGCGGAAACGCCATACATCCCGTAGGTTGGCGGACAAATGATACAGGCGTCGCGGCCGGGTTCGCAGAAGATTCGGAAGAGCAGATCTATTGCTTCATCACTCCCATTGCTGATGAATATTCGATCGGACGCGACGCCCTTTAATTCGGAGACGCGTTTCTTCAACTCGGTTTGAAGCGGATCCGGGTAACGATTGAATCCATCTCCCGCAGGCGAGCCAAACGCGTTCTCGTTTGCATCGAGAAAAATGTTCGCCGCGCCCGAAAATTCCGAGCGGGCCGAGGAATACGGCGTTAAATTTCGGATGTTCGACCGGACGAGTTTTTCTAATTCGAAATTCATGCTCCTATCCATTCGCGTCTAATCGAGACGGCTGCCCTGTGTGCATCAAGGCCCTCAGCCGTGGCCAGCGTTTCAATCGTCGGACCAAGTTTTGCGATACCGTCTTTCGTTAAACTTTGATACGTAATCGACTTCATAAAGCTCAACACCGAAACACCGCTGAATGCACGTGCGGAGCCGTTAGTTGGCAAAGTGTGGTTAGTACCCGAAGCATAATCACCCGCACTTTCGCAGGAAAAATTCCCGAGAAACACTGAACCGGCGTTCGTGATCTTTTCGGCCAATTGTTCTGTTTTTTCGCAGGCGATGATCAGATGTTCCGGTGCGTATTCGTTCAGCAGATCGAGGCCGTCCTGAACGGACGCGACAAGTACGGCGGTGGAGTTGGCTAGAGCTTTTTGTGCGATTTCTTTACGAGAAAGTTTTGAAACTTGCCGCTCGATCTCCGACAGACTTTCCGTGATCAGATCAATCGAAGTAGACACAAGAATGACCTGGCTGTCGGCGCCGTGTTCGGCTTGGGAAAGCAAGTCGGCTGCGACGAACGACGGTACGGCGGTTTCGTCTGCAAACACAGCAACCTCCGACGGTCCGGCCGGCATGTCGATAGCGACACCCCAACGCATGACCTGTAGCTTTGCTTCGGTGACATACTGATTGCCGGGGCCGAAAATTTTGTAAACCTGCGGGACTGTCTCGGTTCCGCAGCCAAGTGCGGCAATGGCCTGCGCTCCGCCGATCTTAAATACTTTCGATATGCCGCACACTTTGGCGGCGTACAGCGTGGCAGCGTTCACTTTACCGTCCGGCTGCGGCGGCGAGCACATTACGATCTCACGGCAGCCTGCCAGTCTGGCTGGAATCGCGAGCATCAAGACGGTCGAAAAAAGCGGTGCCGAGCCTGCCGGGATGTAGATGCCGACCCTTTCTATCGGCAGCCACTTTTTCCAGCAGGTGACACCCGGCGTAGTCTCAACGCGATACGGTTCCGGCTTTTCGGCAACATGGAATTTTTCAATATTTGCTTTTGCTATAGCGATAGCATCTTTTAACTCTTTGCTGACGGAACGCTCGGCGTCGTCGAACTCCAACTCTGAAACCGCAAAGTCTTCAAACTCTACACCGTCAAATTCATGAGCGTACCGACGCAACGCGACATCACCTTTTGAGCGCACTCGTTCAATAATCCTGCCCACCGCTTCGTAAAGCGAATGCGTGTCGATAGCCGGTCGGCGTAATATTTCGGCCCGTTCAGCTTCGGTTGGGTACTTGATAATTTTCATACGATCATGTGGTCGATCGACACGACCAAAATTCCTTCGGCTCCCGCCCGTTTTAGTTCATCGACAACGTTCCAAAATTCGTGTTCGCTGATTACCGACTGCAGTGAAACCCAATCGGGCTCGGCCAGCGGCACGACGGTCGGGCTTCGCATTCCCGGAAGTATTCGAGAGATATCTTCGACCTTGTCGGCCGGTGCATTCAGCAGAATGTATTTGTTTTGTTCGGCTGCCTTAACGCTGCGGATGCGGAAGAGTAACTGGTCGAGTATCGCAGAAGCGTCGACGGGCAAATCAGGCCGGGCTATCAGTACCGCCTCGGAGGTCATCACGGTTTCGGCCTCGCGAAGTCCGTTAGAGAAAAGCGTGCTGCCCGAACTCACCAAATCGCACACCGCATCTGACAAACCGACAGACGGCGCTATTTCTACCGAGCCGTTTACCTCGTGTATCTCAGCCGACACAGCGTTGGCTGTAAAAAAATCGGAAAGTATGTTCGGGTAGCTTGTGGCGATTTTTTTGCCGGTTAAATCCTGGAGGCCGGTGTAGCCCAAACCCTTCGGAACGGCTATCGACAGGCGGCAGCGGCCGAAGCCGAGTTTCTCGACCGTTTTGACCTTTTTCGGATTTTCAGCCAAAACGTTTTGGCCGATGATCCCGACGTCCGCGACGCCGTCGGCCACATAATCCGGAATGTCGTCATCACGAAGGAAAAATATTTCGAGCGGGAAATCTTCCGCCTCGGTGCGGAGCTTACCGTAACCGTTAGAGAACTCGATGCCGCATTTATGCAGCAGTCTGGTCGAGCCGTCCGCTAGTTTTCCTTGTTTCTGCAGTGCGATCTTTAGATTCATAACCAAATAACGACAAAACGACGCCCTTGAAACTTTTTTTCAAGTTCGCGCCTATTAGTAACTTATATTGAGCTGATTAGTTAACGAGAATCAGTTCATGCGCGAATGTGAGTGCGCATGATGATGGACGTGATGAATGTGAAGAAAACCAACTGTCATCGTTTCTATATAAGAAACACAAGCAGTGGCGAAATGCAAGGGGCGGCCGGCACGATGGGTTTCCGCTCTGTGATAAAATTTGAAAGTAATAAATGGACACAGCTAACGAACAAGAAGTGCTGGAAACATTCGGCAAGCGCATTCAGCGGTGCTACGGCTGCTTTATTGCGTATCATTTGAAAGACATGTATCTCGGTGAAGATGTGACGTTCTTTTGCGATCACTGCAAGGACGACACGATGTTCCACTTTGAAGATTTTTCCCGGCTAATTGACTTGAGCAAACTCAAGGAAGTTGCCGACGAACATCATCATTAAAGCGCGTGAAAGTTGTTCTTCACATAGAAAATCGGCGAGAGTCTAAGGCTGTCGAGCTCGAAAACGAACTGAGTATCGGTCGCACGCCCGCGGCCCAACTTGTTCTGGATGACGAGGGCTTGTCGCGTGTAAACACCATTATCTTTCGCGAAGGCGATGAAATTCTTGTCACCGATGAAGATTCGACAAACGGCACGTTCCTGAACGGCGAACGCCTATCCGGGCGGCCTGCTCTTCTGCGGAATGGCGACCGGCTTAAGCTTGGCAGCCATACCGAAATTCGCATCGAGATCGACGACGGCCGATTTGTCGATCCGGCGGCAGCATCTCGCGAACCAGTGGCTTCGCCGAAAGACGCGCCGAACTCAGCCTATTT
>CADEEU010000244.1:0-2018 GCA_902826385.1 uncultured Acidobacteriota bacterium
CTGTTCTGCTCGTCCGTGACTGCGGACGGATCGGAAATGCCGACGGGTGCCGATTCGGCGAACGTGATTCCCGAATTGTCCGCCCGTTGCCAGTAATTTGCGATCGCGTAAAGCACGGCAGTCGCCCCGACCGCGATCAGGGCCGTGGTAACGCCAAGCAGTATGACCTGTCGGGCCGTCAACTGATAAACCGGTTTGGTGTTCATCTTATTAATCCTCGGAATAAATTTTTGCAACGGTTTTGATGTGCTAACCCAACCGCGCGTTGTGTTATTTCAATACGCTAAAAGCCGCTTGAAGTTCATATTAGAACATCAAGCGGTCATTCGTTAGTTAAATTGCGTTAAACGAAAAACGCGAAAACCGACTTTGTCCAGAGAGCAACGTCTTCAAGGGCGGTTTCTGAAATAAGGCCGACAGCCGCAAGCCCAGTGAATACGTGGACGCCCATCAAACCTATGTAAACGGCAAGTGCCACGGCAAGGCCGTACTGTGCAAGCTTGAATTCGCTCCATTTAAGAAGCACGACCACTGCGAGTATGCCGATCGCCACCTTGACTGCCAGGAACGTAAAATCGCCGATCTCAAGCAAGCGGGCCATCAGCTGATTTCCCTCGGTTGCAATGCCGTTACGAACCCAGATAAGCGTGAGGAGGGCATCTAAAAGATTTAGCCCAAAAAGAAGAGTTGTGCCGCGCAAAAGCCTCATATACTGCCGAAAAATTCCGCAAAACACTACGCCTAAGGAACTTCACCCCCGGTGTATGGGCCGGGGGCAAGCCAGGAATTAGAAATGAACTTGTCGTTAACGCTTACACTATACATACAATCGCCAACCGTTTCAAAAAAATATTTTTGCCGGGGCGAGGGGCTTTTTGTTTTCCTTCGCAAGAGTACTAAGATTAGATGCATCTAACGTAAGTACGGCGGGGCTTGGTGTCTTGAATGTCCGGTCGTGTGTTTGAATTACAACCTGCGTTTGATTGGTCGCTCGACCAGGGAGGAAAGATCATGAACAAAATCGTAAGAATTGCGGCGGCAATGGCTTTTGCGATGTCGCTTTTGACGGCTGGAACGTTTGATGTTTCGGCACAAACCAGAAAAAAACCAGTGCTGCGTAAAAAGACGACCGCGGTAAAGAAACCCGCGGTGCCGGCGGTTAAGCTTTATACCGTAGCGGCGGGAAAACGCATCCGCGTCAGAATGAACGAAACATTAAGTTCTAAGACGGCGACTGTCGGCGACACCTTCACCGTTACGGTACGTGAACCGGTCTATTCGACGACGGGCGCCATCGTTATTCCGGAAGGCGCCGAGATTAAAGGCCGCGTGGACACAGTTGTTAAAGCTCAAAAAGGCGGTAAGCCCGGATCGATCGACACCTCGTTTACCGAGGTTATGCTGCCGAATGGTTCAAAGCGAGCGATCAGCGGATCGTTGACCGAATTGGTCAGTGACGACGCCAAGAGCGATAACGAAGGTACCGCAAGCGGCGATAAGATGAAACACCGCAAGGTCATCTTTTACGGCGGCGGTGCGGCCGGCGGAGCGTTGCTCGGCGCCGCGATAGGCGGTGGTAAAGGCGCCTTGATCGGCGGTTTGCTGGGTGCCGGCGGCGGTTTCCTTGGTGAAAGGTACACAAAAGGCGAAGAGGCCGAAGTCAAGTCCGGTACGGAATTCGGTATCTATATCAACCGGGCATTCTCACTGCCCAAATATGAAGAGGCAACCCCGTAACCTCTTTTTCTCTCTAAGTTAGGCCGCGTAGTTAAGTCTGTAAACTAACCACGCGGCCTGATCGCCAGCCAAAAATTCCCCTATTTCTCAAACTTCCGGCTGGAGGACACTGGCCCACAGCGAGGGGGTTTGTATGGATATTTCCGCATTTTTTCTCTTTATTCAGGAGCTTCAGGCTCCGTCGACGTGGTTTGATACCTTGACCAACGGTGTTGTTCTGGCAACGCTTTTGGATATTCTGCTGAAGATAATCGGAGCGGTGCTGGCACTGTTAGCCGGGC
>CADEEU010000244.1:2028-5613 GCA_902826385.1 uncultured Acidobacteriota bacterium
TACCCTGCGAACACAGAAGGTCGATCCGACGCTGATCCGCTATTCAGTTTCAACGCTGACGGTGTTGCTGAACATTGGGCTGATCGTCGCCATTCTTGGCTTTTTTGGTTTTGAGACGACGACTTTCGCGGCTCTTCTTGCTGGTGCTGGTTTGGCGGTAGGTGCTGCCTGGGGCGGTTTATTAGCAAATTTTGCGGCGGGCGTTTTTCTGGTAATTCTGCACCCGTTCAAGGTCGGCGACAAAATTTCGGCCGGCGGAGTAACGGGAACCGTTTCCGAGATCGGGATGTTCGTAACGACCATCAAAACCGGCGAGAACGTAGTCAATTTTGTCGGGAATAACAAGATCTTTGCCGACAACATCGAGAATTATTCCGACAGCCGGTTTCGTCGGGTCGAGTGTCGCGTTCAGCTCGGTTACGACGTCGATGTTCGCGAGGCTACCGACCTGTTGCGGCAGAGGCTTCCTGACGTTCCTAACGTGCTCAAGGAACCGGAACCAGAGATAGAGATCGTCCGCATCTCCCGTTTTGGCCCGGTGATGCAGGTCGCACCGGCATGTCATCCATCGAACTACAGCCAGGTAAAATCGGATACAAATCTGGCCGTAATCGAAACGCTAAGGACGGCCGGGATAACGTCGCCCGTGCAGAATATAGCCGTTCAGGTGCAGGAATCTGCCGGGCAGGAGCAAAGAGTGAATTGACGCCGCCGCGAGATAGGATTGCTAGGTCGTTTTGCAAACAAATAACGATCTGAATACGGGCAGCCCCTTTTCTTCGACCGCCTTTTCACGTTCGGTCTTTACCGGGAACGGATTGATCGGAGCCGCCGTTTCGGTGAAACGTGAATCTGCTCGAAAAAGAGCGAACATTTCTTCGCCCAAAAACTCGGTATCGGTTTGAACGAAAACACGCCCGCCGGGTGCGAGATGCCGGGCGATCGTGTCAACCATTTCGTTATTGACCATCCGCCGTTTTGCATGTTTTTTCTTGAACCATGGGTCGGGAAACTGGATCGTCACCGTCTGCAGCGACTGCCGCGGCACTTCTTCAAGCAATCTGTCGAGCCAGAGCATCGCGTTGCAGAATTCGTAATGCAGATTTTTCAATCCGGCTTCGGCGGCAAGGCGGTTTGCTTCATCGACCAGCGGTTCGCGTATCTCCACGCCAAGGTAATTGCAGCCAGGTTCGGCCTCGGCCATCCGCAAAATAAAACGGCCGCGAGCACACCCCACATCGAGATGCAGCGGCAATGAAGCATCGGCAAAAACGGCAGACACATCCGCCGGCCTTGGCTCCTGGCGATAGAACGGTGAAAGAGGATTTACGTGTTGATGAACGCGGACTCTGGGCATTACTGGTTGCGGCCGGCGAGCAGGAGAAGAATCGAAAGGATCGAAGCAAGAATGTAAACGATAAGTGCCGCGACTCCGACTATCTTCGTAATCGAGCTTGTGCTTCGCGGATCGATATACTCGTCACCAGGTATCTGAATAAAACCGTAGATCGCTCCAGCCAACAGGCCGCCGATGTGGCCGTAGTTGTCGATAACATTAAAAAGCACCAAGCCGAAAATAAGGATGAACCCGATATTGATCAGAAGGCTCTTTCGAAACTCTTTGGAAATGAACTGCCTTCGCCGAAACGCATAAACGGCGAGGTAACTCAATAGTCCGACGATGCCGCCGGATGCACCAACGGAAGTTGCTTCAGGATTAAAAATCAGGCTTAAGAACCCGCCACCGAGAGCCGACAGAATAAAGACAATCGCCAAATGCGCACGGTTTGACAGCACTTCAACCAGTCGGCCAAAGCTGTAAAGAGCGTAGCTGTTCATCACGACGTGCAAAATGCCGGAATGCACGGTCGCACCCGTCAGGATTCGCCAGTACTCGTGTCCGTTGAGAAAAGCCTGCTTATCGAAGCCCGCGAAAAATGCCGAATAACGATCTGCATGAAAGAACTCCGGATCGCCGCTGGTCGCAAATTGCGTTATGAAAACTGCCGCGATACAGGCTAGAAGAATGTAGGTGTAGTAAGGCTG
This sequence comes from uncultured Acidobacteriota bacterium, assembly GCA_902826385.1. Classification (GTDB taxonomy): domain Bacteria; phylum Acidobacteriota; class Blastocatellia; order Pyrinomonadales; family Pyrinomonadaceae; genus OLB17. Next base: position 4,075 of record CADEEU010000244.1, read on the forward strand.
CCGAATCGACGCAGCGACGGGTAACGGCTTCTGCTCAAAATCATGTTCCGTAATCGAACTCAAACTCATAGCTCTACATGGCAAGGCCGCCGTCGGCTTGAATAACCTGGCCGGTAATATATCGGGCGGAATCCGAAAGCAGAAACGCCACGATCGCGGCAGCTTCGTGAACGTTGCCGAGGCGTCCGAGCGGGATTTGCGATAGGATCTTTTCGCGGTAATCGGCATTCATTTCGCTCGCCATCTCGGTTTCGACAAGGCCGAGGGCGACGGCGTTTACCGTTATCTTTCTGCTCGCCACTTCTTTTGCCAACGACTTTGTCAGCCCGATCATGCCGGCTTTCGAGGCCGAATAGTTCGATTGGCCAAGCATTCCCACCACGCCGCTGATCGAAGAAATATTGACGATCGAACCGCCGTTCTCGTTCTTCATCATCGGCCGAATAGCAGCCTTGCAGAAATTCCATGCGCCTTTCAGGTTTGTATCGATGACCGCATCCCAGTCATCTTCCTTCATCCGTAAAATTAACTGATCGCGCGTGATGCCGGCGTTGTTGACCAGAAAATCGACCGTGCCGAATGCTTCCTTGACCAGCCCGACAAACCCCGCCGCAAGCTCGGTATTCGCAACGTCGCACTGAGCCGAGAAAGCCTGCACGCCGTACGCTTCGACTTCGGTCCTCAATAGTTCGGCTTCCTCAGCACTCTTGGAATAGTTAAACGCCACGTTCGCACCGCGTTTTGCCAACTCAAGCACAATCGCCCTGCCAATACCACGCGTCCCGCCGGTAACGATCGCCGACTTTCCTTCAAAATGTTTTTCGCTCAAAATTTTTCTCCCGGTAAGTTAAGATTCTAGGTTCGGCTGAACTTTCCGTCAAAAACAAGTTTCGGTTCTGCGAAGTATTGTAAGCGAAGGCCGCCCCGTCATCCTTGCGGCAGGCAATTGTAAATTTTACATTGTAAAGTGTTAATTGGAGATCGAAAGAGCTGACATTCTCCCTGGAAACTTTAATTTGTAATTGACAATGAGAATTTATAATTTTGAAACTACCTCGCTGGACTAGCTACCATTTGTGACCATGATCGCTCGACAATTAATAGCCGCGTCTCTGCTGTGTCTTTGTTTTCTTTCACTACCTGCCGCAGCACAGAAACGAAGCATTTTGATCCGCAACGCTCAGATCATCGACGGTTCGGGTCGTCCGGGATTTGTTGGCGACTTGCGTATCAGGCACGGAAAAATCGTAAAGATCGGCAAGATCAAGCCGTCGTCGAAGGACGAAGTCATCGATGCTGCCGGAATGGTGTTGGCCCCGGGTTTTATCGATATTCACAACCACTCAGAATCGGGGCTGGTTCGCGAAGGCACGGCGGCAAATCAAGTTTCGCAGGGCATCACCACCGTCATCGTAGGTCCGGATGGCGGCTCGCCGTTTCCGCTCAAGGATTATTTTGCAGAGGTCGACGGCAAAGCGGCCGTTAATGTCGGTGCGTTTATCGGTCATGCCACCTTGCGCGAGCAGGTGATTAAAGAAG
>CADEEU010000245.1 GCA_902826385.1 uncultured Acidobacteriota bacterium
CGTCCTTATTAATTGCTAAAGCATTTGATTGTCAAGATACAAGGATGTCTGAAAACCAAAAATTATCTAATTTGCGGAATAAATCCACCTGGAAGATTTGGTATCGTTATCTCGGCGATCTCTGCGTAAATTTCTGTGTCCTCTGCGTTTAGCCCATTTTTAACGCGGAGACCGCTGAGGGTTCGCAGAGATCGCCGAGAGAGCATTTCCTACTTTTTTGACGTCCTCGAATCGGTTTTAACCTAGAACAAAAAGAAAGCGCTGTTCCGACAGCGGCATTAGGTGCTGCTCGAACTCTATTTTCCTTTCCTCAAACACCGCACCCAGACTGTTGCCGCCAAAGAAAAGTTTCTTCCTTTCGCCCGACCATTTCAACAGTCGCGGAAGCTTTTGCTCGAACTTGTCCAACGCACGGCAAACTATATGATCGCTGTCGGCCGGACCGGTTTCGTCGAACTGACGGTTAACGACCGACGCCCGCTCGCTTAACCCAAGCCTTTCGATCGCCGTCCTCAAAAAAGCCGCTTTTTTTTCCTTAGACTCGATCAAAATAGCTTTCAGATCTTCGCGCACCAGCAGACACGGAATCGCCGGAAGCCCGCCGCCCGAACCGACATCGGCAAGTTTGGCCGCGTTCGGCAAATGCTGCAACAGTGTCACCGATTCCAAAATATGCCGCGTCGCAAACTCTTCCGGCGAACACGGGGCAACAAGGTGTAGCAGCGGATTATGTTCGAGGACGATCTCATAATAATCCGCCAGCCGCGCTTGCGCGGCCGCATCAAGCTCCAACCCAAACGCCAACTGTTTTTCGGCAATCGCCTCTAAAAATTCCGCACGCATTCGAAAATACCAGAGACGTCTGAAAAGTGGTTGATTCCCCGAAGGGGATAGATTTAATAGAGTCGGGAGAATCCCGACGGGTTGTGCCGACCGGAAGGACCGACACGCTGAAGGCGTCGAACAAAATCGTTAATAGTGCGTCCCTTACAGGGGCGAAAACCGTTCTCGCACACATCGTCAGGTTTCACCCGACGCTATTGACTTCGTCGCTTTCAGCGACAGGAACGCCTTTTCAGATACCTCGAAACTTACAATCTAATTTGTGGTGCGGACGAATGGAATCGAACCATCACGGCCTTGCGGCCACGGGCTTCTGAGACCCGCGCGTCTACCAGTTCCGCCACGTCCGCACGAGACGAACCTAGAGGATACTAGTTCGACTACCTAAATTCAAGAATGCGGTCCAGCGCGGTAGTCTGAAATCAAAACTGGCTTATTCCGAACTCTCTCAGCGGTCTCTGCGGAAATCTCGGCCAACTCAGCGTTTACCCAAAGTTTAAGGCGGAGACCGGTCGCCTTATCTTATTCGAAAACTCTAAATTCTTGTTGCACACACAAAACCATTGACAGTCTACGCAACACCGCTGTAGTATATTTCGGCGGTCCTGTTCTTTGACATTTACGAGGCTGGTTTTCTGCGCTGAAAAACCAAAAGAGCAATGTAACAGGTTCAAAAATGCCCATTTTTGTTCCGCTGTGTTCCGCTTGTTCCATCGCGCGCGGAACGGAACAAAAATCGCGAAAAACGACGATTCTTGCGCCACAGTGCAAATCCGGACATTGGGACAAGACCTGAGACGCCCGCGAGCTTTGCGTTTGTATGGCCCGTTTTTGCTAGTATCTAATTCGAATGGCCAGTCTTTCCGACAATCTATCCCGCGTTCGAGCCCGGATAAAGTCTGCGGCAGAGCGTGCGGGGCGAAAGGCGGAGGACGTAAAGTTGATTGCGGTCAGCAAAACGCACCCGGCCGAAACGCTGCGTGAAGCGATCGCGGCCGGAGCGGCGATCTTTGGTGAAAACAAGGTGCAGGAGGCCGAAGGAAAGATAGCCGAGATCGGGCGTGACGCAGCCGAGTGGCATTTGATCGGGCATTTGCAATCGAATAAGGCGCGGAAAGCGGTGCAGTTATTCGACGTTATCCATTCGATCGATTCGCTCGAACTCGCGACGCGGCTTGAACGTATTTGTATCGAAGGCGGCCGCGGCGAATTGCCCGTTCTGGTCCAGGTCGATCTTGCCGGCGAAGAAACCAAATCGGGCATCGGCGAAAGCGAGCTTCCCGGCCTGGTCGAGTTTTTGAAAAACTGCGAACGGCTGAAATTCAGGGGCCTGATGGTGCTGCCGCCGTTCTTCGACGAACCGGAAGCGACGCGGCCTTTCTTCGTTCGCCTTCGCGAAATACGCAACCGGCTTGCCGCCGACAAAGTTTTTGATGGCCCGGGTGAGCTTTCAATGGGAATGAGCCACGATTTTGAGGTCGCGATCGAAGAAGGTGCGACGATGGTCCGCGTCGGGACGGCTATTTTCGGCGAAAGGGAATATCATTAATCTTGCAATGAATACGACTGGTTTTTTATCCGCGAACGTTTACCCCATCATCCGGATGGTGCTGTGGGGAGCATTTCTGGTTTTTCTAACGCTGCTTGTCCTGCGCCTGATATTCAACTATTCCGACCCGAACCCGTTCGGCAAGATCGGGCGGTTCGGCTTTAAGATCCGCAAAATGACCGAGCGTTTCGTTTATCCGGCCGCCCGAATGCTGGCAACGTTTCGCGTCGATGTGCGTCTGGCGCCGCTGGTTACGATCTTCATCGGTTTAGTGCTGACATATTTCCTGAGCAGCATTATGTGGAACACATTCTTTGTCATCGACGGATTGTCCGCTGGCGTCGTCACCGGGAACCCTAAGGTTTTCATAGGTTTTGTCCTGTACGGCATCTTAAGCGTGCTGATACTTTTTATCTTCATTCGCTTTCTGTCGTCATGGTTCGTGTTCACAAAAAATACGTTTCTCGGATTCGTAAAACGCGTGACCGACCCGATCATGATCCCCGTACAAAAAATTATTCCGCCGATCGGCATCGTCGATATTTCCGCCATGCTCGTGCTGCTTGCGATCGGGTTTCTGCAGTCTATCGTGCTGAATATTTTCGTCCGAAACTGATGATCGAGATATTTGAAAAGGACTGCGGCATTACTTTTTCTGTACGAGTAGTGCCGCGTGCGTCGACATCCGAGATAGTTGGGGAAATGGATGGGACGGTGAAGGTGAGAGTTTCTTCACCGCCGGTTGATGGAGCGGCTAATGCGGAGCTGATAAAACTTTTCGCCAAAACGCTCGGCGTCGGCAAAAACGCAGTCGAGATCGTTTCCGGTCAATCGTCTAAGACCAAACGGATACGAATAACCGGCGTAACGGCTGACCAATTTCAATCCGCCATCGGTTAGCCGGGCGTTTTTGCCTGCGGAAACGCTTTCGGTAAGCCGCGAAGGCAAGCCCGCAAAGGACGAGTGCGATCGAAAATTCCGTTATAACGGCCATCGCAATCGCGGTGAATTCCGTGATCGAACTTCCAGCAACTGTTTCCCGGAAAACGATCACGTCCGCGAAAAGAAGCAGGCCGCACAGCGTAAGAATAGTTGCGTCTCTTTTCATATCGCTTTCATTTAATGCCCCGGCCGTGAAATTGCTGTAACCGGAACCTCAACAAATTGTGAAAATACCGCGTTTGTCCAATCAAAAATCGGCGTGATATATTTTCAGTTTCGGAGAAAAATATTACCGGCGTCCGAGTTAAAAGTTGACAGTTAAGGCCGCGGTTTTAGGGGAATTTAGCAAATGTCAGGACACTCCAAGTGGCACACAATCAAGCACAAAAAAGGCGCGCTCGACGCTAAGCGCGGCAAGATCTTTACAAAAATGATCAAGGAGATCACCGTCGCGACGAGAACCGGCGGCAGCGGCGACGTCGATGCCAACGCCCGGCTTCGCAAGGCAGTTAGCGACGCTAAGGCCCAGAACATGCCCAACGACACCATCGACCGTGCCATCAAGCGCGGTATGGGCGAAGGCGAAGGCGCGAATTACGACGAGGTCGTATATGAAGGCTACGGCCCGAACGGCGTCGCCGTAATGGTCGAGGCGATGACCGACAATCGCAACCGCACGGTGGCGGAGATACGCCACATCTTCTCGAAAAATGGCGGCAACATGGGCGAATCAGGTTCGGTCGGGTGGATGTTCGATAAGAAGGGTTACATCGTCGTTGACAAGGCGGCGAAAAGCGAGGATGAGCTATTCGAAATAGCCATCGAAGCCGGCGCCGACGACATGCAGGACGAAGGCGACGTGTTCGAGATCTTCACCACGCCCGATAACTTCGAAGCAGTAAACGAAGCCATCAAAAAAGCCGGCATCGAACCCCAAGCCGCCGAAATATCGATGGTCCCACAAAACTACATCAAACTCGAAGGCGGCGACGCCAAGACCATGATGAAACTCTACGACGCCCTCGACGACAACGACGACGTGCAGAAGGTCTATGCCAATTTTGATATAGACGAGAGCGAGATGGAGTAGCAACAACTTGGAGGGCGATACCGGATGGCATCGCCCTGTTACATTGCTCGGCGGCGTCTGACGGATAGTCTTTAAGGACTCAAGGCCACAAAATCCAGGCCAGTAAACGATGAGCTTACCGAGATAGTTCTGGGAGTAAAACCGTACCTCTTGCTTCGTACCGAAACCGTGTAAGTTCCGGTCGGCACGTCAAAAAATCTGAAATAGCCAAAAGGATTCGTCATGGCGTAACGTACATTTCCCGCTCCGTCGTCCAGCGTAACGTGGGCGCGCGCAACTGCCCTGTCAGACGATGTCGTCACCCTTCCGGATAGTTGGTGCAGTGGTACAGGAGCATTAAGATATCGAGCGATCGCCGGATATGACACGAAACTGTCACAGAAAACACCGTCACAATAAACCCCGTACCAATTGCCGGCCCCGATGATCCGGCCATCCGGTTGAATCACAAGTGTGCTCATCCCGCCGCTGTAAGATATGTACTGATCGGTGGGAAATGGATCAGGAAAGTTGGTTACCACAACGCCGCTGCTGCCAAATAGGGTGTCGAGCGAGCCGTTTGGCAAAAACCTCACTACTTTGTAACCCGAATTGCTGCTCGCTACGATCCTCCCATCTGGTTGGATGGCGACGCGCCTAAAAGCCGTGTAAGAGTTTTGAACATTATAATGAACGACTCCCGATTCGCCGAAAGACAGATCGAACGCCCCATTTGGCTGGAACCGCATTAAGACACCATCCGATGAGGTGCCCACGACAACTAGCTTGTTGTCTGCCTGAAGAACGATGTCCGCCGGTCGATTGCTGTAATGAACACTCGTAATGACTTTGCCTAGATTTCCGAACGACGTGTCGACCGAGCCGTTTGTGTTGAACCTGGCCAAGACGAAAGACTGAGTTTCGTGTACTACGCCATCGCCGGACCCACCTGCCACAACGATCTTTCCGTCCGGCTGTATTGCGACCGCACTAGGCAAGTTGACCGCTCTGAAAGAAGTTGTCACCCTGCCATTTGTTCCAAACGTGCCGTCATACGCACCATCCGAGTTTAGCCTCACCACCGTAAAACCTTGACTACTCGATGTCAGCACAACGATCTTTCCATCCTGCTGAACAGCAACGTCGTCCAGCGAGCCTCCCCAGTCCCCCGGTCCTGCATTGTCG
>CADEEU010000246.1 GCA_902826385.1 uncultured Acidobacteriota bacterium
AATATCCATCCTTCTCATAACTCACCTCCGCTCAGGACTTTCTCGGCAGCCGCGAGAATCCGGCCCATATTCTCAAGGCCTTCAATTCGATAACGGGTAACAGCTCTTAACGCGCGTTCAGCAAACAAGGCTGCGGCTGTACATCGCCTTAGCACATTTTCTTCAGGCAGCGGACGAATACTCGAGTAACCGGCTAAAAACTCTTGCGAAATCTCCGCCCGGCACTTTGCCGACAATTGCCGAGTACGTTCTTTGTAATGTAGACCGGCTAAAAAGCTCCCTATATCTATGGCCGCATCCCCGGTGGAAACCTGGTCCAGATCGATCAAAATCAGCTCACCGTCATTCCAAATTGCATTCTTCGCATGAAGGTCGCCGTGAAGACACACATCAGGCCCTGTTTCGTACGAACACGCGTTCAGCTTTTCGAAAATGTCTGCCGCTTGAAAAGCGTGGGCCGGCGTTGCTTTTGCCATCGTTTGTAATGCCAAAGACAGCTGAGCAGAACTAAGCCGTTTGAAAGGCCGTAAGTCTCCGGTTGGTTTGATCTGGTGAAACGCCGCAACTGCGGCGCCGAACTTTTGATGAACATCGCTGCTTTTTTCCAAACCCAACTCGGCAACGCGCGTGCCGCGGATGGCCTCCAGAATGAGTGTTTGCTGAAAATCGGAGTAGGCCAAAGCCTGCGGAAGACGGAGATTCTCGCCGCTAAATTTTCTGTAAAGGTCGAAAATCGCGCGTCCGTCATCCCCCGCAAATACTTTTGCGTAGGCGATCGTTTCGCCGCTCCCGTCGAGGCATTGTGCCGTTACACATTTTTCGGGAGCATACGCGACTATCCGGCTTCTTTTCCAGACACGACCTGATATCAGTGATATGTCCTCGGGAATTTGGGTTAGTAAACTGAGGTTTGAAATCTTTCTGTCATTCGGAAAAACCCAGAACGCCGCCTGAAGTTCTTCATCGAAAAAATCGGGCGATTTTCCTGTGCCGATCTCTTGCGTTTTTCTTGCCGACCTTATCTCCGCTAACCGGGCGGCATTGAAAGTGCGAGCGGCAACCTTTACGTTCTCATTTCCAAATCGAACGTTGTACAAGATGCGAACGCTCTTACCGAATCGATACTTCACTCGCTCTACACGGCATTCATCGGCGACAGTGAGCCGGACGCCGCGAATTTCTTTCGAAAAACGGCGGGCCATTATACTTTCGCTCAGCATCTTATCCCGCTGTGGTAACGCGGCATCAAGCGCAAGCAAATGTTTTGTAGTAGCTGTCGCAATCATTTTCACTCTATGAAAGCCTTATATCCTGCAAGCGTTCGTCTTTCACGTCCCACGATAAGACTTCAGACGCTCCATTACTTCGGTCGATTTCGACTGCAGTGCGAGAGCCGTCTTTTCCAACCTTGAAATTCGGCAAAGTCCCGGTAAGGCAAAGAGGCATTACAAGCGTGTAAAATTCAACCGAGGCGACATTTTCAGATACGACGCTTACACACGGAGCACGGTGCTTGATGCCATACTGAGGGGCAAACCAACCTGGCTCGATCGTCGGATCGGCTTCTTGATCAAAAAGCAAAGCAAGGTCCGGAGTGCGGACGGCGCAACTTTTTTCCGTCTTAACAATCGAACAGTGGTTCCACGCGGAAGGCGTCAAGTGAAATCGAAGATCGTAGCGGTGAGGAGTCTCGCCCTTCATACTGTCGACGATTAACCAGAATGCGTTACGGATAAAGAACACACGGCGGGTATGAACGGCCTCGTAGTTTGGGCTTAGAGCTTTTCCGCAGAGAACGTCGAGGTTCGGCAGACTGGTTCGCTCGACAAACACGCCGCGGGCGGTATCGCCTTTTGGTTTGCCACGCCGATACGTTGTTTGGTCCTTGCCATCGACGACGACCGTGTTGTGAGCAGCAGTGCTTTTGAAGTAATGACGCCAGTTAAGATCGTCTGCTTCGGCATATGTGTAACGGCCGCCATCGACGATCAGAGGCTTGCCGCAAGCGGAGATCTCTATATTCAAAAGATCGTAATGGCCGTGTCCGCCATCGCCGATCGGACCGCAGTCGAACATTAAGAATCGCTCGTCCTGAAAGGCTGTTCCATTTGCCCCCCAACCGCTTCGCTGGATGAAATAGCCGCTTTCGTTGAAACTGGCATTCGAACTTTCCGGAGCGGAGCCTTTAAGACCGAAAGTAGCCGCGTAAGTAAAATCAGGCCGGGAAAAAATCATTCCCGCAAGTTGCAGCAAGTCGTGATAGCTGCCGGTGTCACTGTCCGAGATCGCGGGAATTTGCCCGTCGGGCCGGTGAATGTGCATTGCGAATTCGCACGCTTTGATCAACCGCGCATCGAACTCTCGTGAAAAAGCCAGTCCGAATCGACAGACATTCTCTCTTGCTCCCAAAAACGACCGCAGAACGGTGCAGTGATAGTGCGTAGACAGCTCTCGCTGTGCGCCGTCCGGAAGAATGTCGGACATCAGGTTTTCGCTTATAGCTTCCATCGAAAACCCGCGCAATTCACCCCGATTATCCTTATGCGGAAAAGCGAGTGCGACGATCAGCAGGGCGTAAAGCTCTAGCGTCCTGTGGTTGCGCTCGGCGGTAAGATTTTTTTTTAGGTACGCGGTCTGTTCGAGAATGCTGGTCAGCATCTCATTTTCAAACCCCGCCGGAAATCCGCTGAAATGTTTTGACCTGATAAAGATCTGCCGGGCATATATCCAGTTTTGAACACGCCTTGCCAAAACATCGGTGGAAGCGAAATCCGCCGGAACCTGGCGAATGAAAGAACACACCAGCCCAGTCCATGTCTCAAGAAATTTCTTGTCACCGGTTTTTGAATAGGCGTAGGCTAGATCGAGCCCGTAGTAAAATTTGTGCCATTCGATCTGCCATTCAATGTCACTCTCGTGCGGGTTCTTAAGCCAATCCACTTCGAGCCCGAGCTCAAGTTCGATTCCGACGATATCGAATTTTCCCGCACTAACAGTCTGAGCGGTCGCCAAACTCTGATAGGCGTGTTCGATGACACAAAAAACTTCCGGTCGATTCTTAATCGAAACAGCAGATTTGTTTTTTGGTAAATCCAGTAAAAGCATTTGTTGCCTTAGCCTCGACAAACTCTTCGAAACATCTCGGCCAGCTTCCGAGCAGAGATTTCGCCATTAAACCTTTCTTTTACAGTCTCGAGGCCTGCGTTGGAAAGACGGGCCGAAAGTGATTTGTCGAGATAAATTTTCTCGAGCGAATCCGCCAGTGCCGTCGGATCATCCGGCTCAACCAGCAGACCATTTCGGCCGTTGCTGATAACTTCGGGGATACCCGAGACGTTCGTGGTTACTACCGGAACGCCGCAGGCCATTGCCTCGACCATCACATTCGGGATCCCGTCCCGATCGCCGTTCTCTAAAATTCGACAGGGAAGACAAAACACATCCGCCCGACGGTATTCGGCAAATAGGCGGGTTTGCGGCATCGCCCCCGCCAGTTGTACGTGCGCCGAGAGACCGTCTGCTTCGATGTACCGTCGGACCTTTGCTTCGGCGTCACCACTTTCGCCGACTATCAACGCTTCAAAATTCACTTTGCGCTCTTTTAAGATCCCGCAGGCTTCAACAAATGTGTCGAGGCCTTTTTTCTCTATCAGGCGGCCGACTGCCAGCGCTCGTATGTGGCCGTTGCGTTCGTGTCTTACGGTCTGCGACTCATTTAATAGATCGCTAAAATCGACCGTCAAACCATGGTACAGGCAGTGCACCGGCGTTTTGCTTAGCGCCTGCAGATGCGATCGATTCGCTTCGGTACATGTAACGACAAATTGTGCTGCGTCCATTTTGCGGGCAAGCAGCCCGGCCGGATTCAAAGACTCAAGGTAGATATCTTTAGCGTGGGCCGTGAACGAAAACCGAAGATCCGTCATCATTGCGGCCATCCACGCAACGGTCGTCGCACCGTGCGCGAAATGAGCGTGAATGTGTTTGACATCCTTGTCCAAAATTATCTGTTCGGCCATTGCTGCGGCCTGCAGGAACTCTTTGAGATAAACCTTTCGCGGCAAACCAAAAAAAGAACGGCGTGCTCGGATAGACTGAAAAAGAGCAAACCTCGCGGCTTTTAAAACGCCGCCCGGATTTTGTTTACAAACCGCAGCCACGGAGCGCCGGAAATCGGGCAGATGAAGTTTCAGCCATTTGAACAGCGATGTCTCAGACAGGGAAGTCGTTGCGGGCAGGTAGTAAGGTCGTTCCTTGATTCGTGCGACAACGGCATGTCTGGCATCATCGCCGCAAGGTTTAATGACCAGCAATTTCAGATCGACACCTAACTGCTCAAGCCGGTAGATTTCGCTGGCAATGAACGTCTCTGAAAGCTTTGGAAAGTTTTTCAGGATATAAGCAACCTTCTCTTTTTTTCCCTTGTTCGTACTTTGCATTTCTCTATTTGTCGCAGCGGTTGTTTTCCGCTTCCGGCTTCGCGCCTATAATTCAGTCAGCAGTTCATGGACGCGTTCGTTTATTCGCCGCAGTCCGTCAAGGTCCAGTAGATGTCTTGTCAAGGATGTCGTCTTGACCGCAGCAATGACCTTATTTTTCATCGTCTCCGGACTCAGATCGGCGGGTTCGATCGATTGAAACAGTCCGTTTTGGGCAAGCAGGCGTGCACGCATTAGCTGCTCGCGAAACGGTTCGGAGCGGGGAACAAGCACCGCACTTTTTTTGTGCGAAAGCAATTCGCACACGGTGTTATATCCGGCCATCGAGACTACAACATCTGCATCCGCATAAAGTTTTGTCAGATCGGGTTCGAAGTCGATAAATTTAACGCCAGGCGAGGCGGCGTAGCGTTTAAGAATCTCGTCGCGCTTTTCTCCCGCTATTTGCGGACCGAAAACAACGGTCGAAGAAACAGCGAGCTCTTCCGTAAGCAGGGGAAGACTTTTAAGATATGTTTCGATCATCGGCGATCCATCACCACCGCCGCCGGTCGTTACCAGAACGCGAAGGCTGCCGTTGCCAACGGTGCTTGCTGCTACCGGCCGTTTTAGGTATCCGCAGTAGTGAGTTTTTTGCAGAACACTAGCAGGAAACTCATATTCGGCGGCCGTGTCGAATATTTCCGGCGAGCCGTAAACCCAAACTTCGTCGTAAAATCTTTCGATAGTGTCGAAACTTCCGTTTTCGCGCAGCACGCGACGCGTACGTTCCGGAGCATCGAGAATATCCCTGATGCCAAGTACTATCTTTGTTTTGTGGTTATTCTGCCGAAGGATCCTGAGTGCCGACAGGAGTTCGCCGTTGATTCCCGCGGCCCGTTTATCGACGATAAGCAGGTCCGGGGCAAAGCCCGTGATGATCTGTTCGACTATCGCGGCCCTTGTCGTCCGAACTTCGTCCCCGCAATCGGCCAGTGACAGCGGCTCATATTGTTCCGCACTCACGCGGTCGAGCGAAGGTAGTTTTATATAATCAACTCCGTCCGGAAGCCTGAAAGAGTGAATAACCGGAGAGCCGGTAATGATAAGGATGGAAGCTCGGCGATATTGCTCTTTAAGGCTCTCGGCTAAGAGCAGCGTTC
>CADEEU010000247.1 GCA_902826385.1 uncultured Acidobacteriota bacterium
CGACCTGTTTGAGAACAAACTCGGCTGTGCGTCGTGTCACGCCGGCGGACCGCAGCAGCGTGGTGCCAAGCTTGAAGGGATTTTTGGCAAAGACGTGAAACTGGTTGGTGGAACCACGGTCGTTGCGGACGAGGCTTACCTCCGCGAGTCGATTTTGAATCCGGGCACAAAGATCGTCGAGGGCTATCAGCCGATAATGCCCACGTTCAAAGGACAAGTTACCGAAGAACAATTGATGTCGCTGGTTGCGTACATTAAATCTTTGAGCGGCGTGACGAGCGGCACGACAGGTTCGTCCGCGACGGCGGCTCCGGCGGCGAATATGACGCAAAGTCCGGGGGCAAATACTCCTGTATCGAACCAAAGCGCACCGGCCGCCAACGCGAACAGGAATAGATAGGTAGTTAAGATTATGCAAAGTGCAGATGCGATAGGCGGGAACGTTTACGACAAGCCGAAGATGAATTACCTGACCAACGGCTCGACGCTAAAGTCGTGGCTGTTGACCAAGGACCACAAGCGAATCGCGCTGATGTACCTGATTTCGGTGTCCGCCTTTTTTATGATGGGCGGTTTGTACGCCGCCGCAATCCGGCTGGAGCTGCTTACGCCGAACAGCGACCTGATGGAATCGGGCACTTATAACAAGGCGTTCACACAGCACGGCGTGCTGATGATCTTTTTCTTCCTGATCCCGTCGATACCGGCCGTGCTCGGCAATTTCCTTTTGCCGATCATGATCGGGGCGAAGGACCTCGCACTGCCGCGTATAAATCTCCTTAGCCTTTATTTTTACTGGATCGGCGGAGGCCTGGCGCTTTTTGCGTTGATGCAGGGCGGTGTCGATACCGGCTGGACGTTTTACACGCCTTATTCCACGACATTCTCGAACACCTTCGTCATGGCCGTTGGCCTTGGCATTTTTATCAACGGTTTTTCGTCGATACTAACCGGGCTTAATTTTATCGTCACCGTGCACACGATGCGTGCTCCGGGAATGACGTGGTTCCGGCTGCCGCTGTTTGTTTGGGCACAGTATGCGACGAGCCTGGTAATGATCCTCGGCACGCCGGTTATTGCGATCACGATTCTGCTGCTTGCGATCGAACGCGTTGCACACGTCGGCATCTTCGATCCGGCAATCGGCGGCGACCCGATCCTGTTCCAGCATCTGTTCTGGTTCTATTCACACCCGGCCGTTTACATCATGATCCTGCCGGGCATGGGCGTCATCTCGGAGCTGATCTCGAACTTTTCGCGTAAGAAGATCTTCGGCTACGAGTTCATCGCGTTTTCGTCGATAGCGATTGCTGTTTTCGGCTTCCTGGTGTGGGGCCACCATATGTTCGTCAGTGGACAGTCGATTTACGCCGGCCTCGTATTCTCGTTCCTGACGATGGTCGTGGCCGTGCCGTCGGCTATCAAGATGTTCAACTGGACCGCGACGCTTTACAAAGGCTCGGTCTCGTTCGATACGCCGATGCTTTATGCGATCGGTTTCATGGGCCTGTTTCTGATCGGCGGACTGACGGGATTGTTCCTCGGATCAATCGGTTTGACCGTTCACCTTACGGATACTTACTTCGTCGTTGCTCACTTTCATTACGTAATGGTCGGCGGCCAGGTGATCGCATACCTTGGCGGAATCCATTATTGGTGGCCGAAGATGACGGGCAAGATGTACTCGGAATTTTGGGGCAAGATCTCGGCGATGCTCGTGTTTATCGGATTTAACCTGACATTCTTCCCACAGTTTATTTTGGGTTATCAGGGCATGCCGCGTCGGTATGCTTCTTATCCGGCGGAACTCCAGGTGTTGAATATTTTCTCGACCGCGGGAGCGTCCGTGCTTGGCGTTGGACTGGTCATGCCGGTGGTCTACATGGTTCATTCGCTGTTCTATGGAAAGCCGGCGGGCGACAATCCGTGGATGCTGCCAGGGCTGGAATGGCGGACCGCGTCGCCGCCGCCGACCGAGAATTTTGAGAAAATGCCGGTCGTCACATGGGAAGCCTACGAGTTCGGCGAAGAGAACGGCCTGGATCTTGAGGAAGCAAAACGCAGGGACCTCGCGGTGGTCAGCTAATTGAACAGGATGGACAGAATAAGCAGGATTTTTTCTTATCCTAACCACCCTGTATATCCTGTTTGAATACTTAAAAAAATGTCGGCACACGCATCAGACAAATTTGTTTATCACGAGCCCGGACTGCAGCACCAGTTCGATGACATGAAGCAGCAGGAAGAGTCCGTGTCCATCGGGATGTGGATGTTCCTTGTGCAGGAGATAATGTTCTTCGGCGGGCTGTTCACGGCGTATCTCGTTTTTCGCTCACGCTACCCGATGGCGTTCGCCGCCGGCAGTAACCATCTCGACGCCTTCTGGGGCGGCCTGAACACGCTCGTGCTTATCGTCAGCTCTTTGACGATGGCCCTGACGGTATATTACGCACAAAAAAGCAACCGCTCGATGCAGGTGATCATGATCGTGCTGACCATGATCTTCGGCGCGGCCTTTTTGGGCGTCAAGGCGATCGAGTACACGGCGAAGTACAACGATGGCCTGATTCCCGTCGCCGGCCTAAACAAAAAAGTAAAAGAAGATCCGGGAGCTCATCATGAGAAAGCAAAGCCTTGCTGGGAAGTCGAACACGGCGCGGCTGCGGCCGAGCATCATGTCGTCAACCCCCGTGGTGAGTTTTTATGGACGGATTGTTCTTTGGTAAAACTTGCTAAAGACGAGGCATTTCTCACGGACGCTGAAAAGATAGGCTATTTTTCCAAGGACGCAAGCGGTGCCGACGTCATTGACATTAATAAGTTCCGGGACAAGGTGAAGATCTTTTACTACATCTACTTCGTAATGACGGGACTTCATGCTCTGCACATGATCGTGGGGCTGCTGCTTATGTCCTGGCTGCTTTGGACGGCGTGGAAAGGGAACTACCACGCCGAATACTACATGCCCGTCGAAATGTCGGGATTGTATTGGCATTTCGTCGATATTGTTTGGATATTCCTGTTCCCTCTGCTTTATTTGCTGGGCAGGCACTTTCATCATTAGTCCTGCGTTGGTAGAGCTTTTGGGCTGGTTTAAGTGACTTATTATTTAGCGGGTTGTATAGGCGTAAGACCGCGAAACAAAATATGGCTGACAGACATCCGGAACACGAACACATGGAGCATGACCACATGAATATTCCGAAGTATCTCGGAATATTCATGATACTTGTTGTGGGCACTATACTTACGTATTTTGCTGCAACGGTCGATCTGGATTTTATCTTTCCGGGTGCGAATACATTGCTCGCTCTGCTTATCGCGTTTACCAAGATGGCGTTCGTGATGCTGTTCTTCATGCACGTTTACTGGAGCCCGAAATTGATATGGTTGTCGGCGATCGCGAGCTTTTTCTGGCTGGCGATAATGTTTGCTTATACGATGCAGGATTACTTTACCCGCGGGTCGGGCGTATTTACGGGTTGAGTTCTGTACTAATAGTTTTGAATCGGGCGCGGCGCGATAGGCAAAATCCTGTCGCGGCCGCGTCTTTATTTGGTTAGGTATCGCACGCCCACCGTGATATTATTTTCGGTTTGATACGTTTTCATACACTTTTACGCGTTATTTCATATGGACAACATGTTCATAGAACAGGACATCAGAAACTGGAGATGTTTATAAAAAGCAGCAGTTTGCGATTATATATAACAGTCATTGCTCTCTCGGTTAGCCTGCTTTCCGGCTGCAGTATCGTCAAAACGGACAAGAAAACTCCTACGCTTTTGTCGACGACGGATGCCTCGCAGGCGCAGTTGATCGACGAAGTCAACAGGTTTGCGCGTGTCGGTTCGATGCGGGCAAAAATGGACCTGAAGTTCGAGGACAATTCATTCGCTCAGTTCGGCAGCAAAGAGGTTTATCGTTCTGCCGACGGCGAAGTGGTCGTTCAGCGTCCGGCCAGCATTTTGCTCAAGGTACAGGTACCGGTCATTAAAACGGATGTTGCCCAGATGACCTCGGACGGCGAAAAATTCCGCGTCGCGATTTTGCAGGACGGCGGCAGCGGCAAGTACAAAAAATTCGTTTTGGGTACGAACAGCGCCGACTATTCCGGGTTGCAAAAAACGTTCGATTCGTCGAACGGAGATAACGGAAAGGTGATGAAGGAAAACGTCAACGCCTTTGCCAATCTGCGGCCGCAGCACTTTACCGATGCGATGCTCGTGCGTCCGACCGATTCGGTGTACATGTATACGCAAAGCACGATCTTTCAGCTCGAAGAGGACATAACCGCTGACAAGAAATCGCCGCTCAGAAAAGTGAATCGCGGCTATTATCTTCTTGACGAATTTGTCAAAACGGAAAATGGCGGGCTGGTCATCGCGCGGCGATTTTGGTTCGACCGCGTTGGCGGAATCCGGCTGGCCAGGCAGCAGATCTTCGATGCAAAAGGCGAGATCGCGTCCGATATCATTTACGGGGCCGAGGGCAACCTTACGACTACGGGCGAGTACAATCGCCTGCCGCTTCAGATTATTGTGACTCGTCCTCAGGAAAAATATTCGATGCGGTTGACTTACCAAATGCCTGATGAGGTAAAGATCGGCAACAAGTATCCGGAAACGGCTTTTGTCCTTGAAAACTCCTGGGGATTGGAAGAGGTCGATCTCGACAAAAAGCTTCAGCAAGTGACGGCCCAGAAGCCCCAGATGCCTGCGTCAGCCCTGCAGAACAGTAATTCGGCCAGGCGATTTCAATAGTTGAAATTTTTTCCGTTGCCACTGGCTCTAGAGGTTTCAAGACTTATCTTAAGCCGCGAAGTTTGAGGAAGGCAACGTAGATTTTTGATGGACATTATCCTTAGGACCGAAGATCTTAAGAAATCATATAAGATCGGAAAGCTGGAAGTCCCCGCCCTGCGCGGGGTTTCGCTCGCTGTGGAGAAGGGTGAATTCGTCGCGATAATGGGGCCTTCGGGTTGCGGTAAATCGACGTTGCTGCATTTGCTGGGCGGGCTTCTGTCTCCGACGAGCGGTTCGATCGTGATCGATGGCGAAGACCTTTCAAAGGTATCCGACGCCAAACGTACTGATATACGCCGCCGCAAGATCGGGTTTGTATTTCAGCGGTTCAATCTGTTTCCGACACTAACGGCGGAAGGGAACTTGAAACTGGCCGAAAAGATTCACTCCGGCAATGGCTCAGGCAGCCCGGACAATCGTCGTGAGGTATTGCGGCTCTTGCGGCTTGAAGATAAAATGCATCACAAACCGCTGGAAATGTCCGGCGGCGAGCAGCAGCGGGTTGCTTTGGCACGTGCGGTCGTCAATAGTCCGGCAATAATTTTGGCCGATGAGCCGACCGGTAATCTCGATACAGAAAATTCGCAGATCGTGCTGGATATGTTCCGCGAACTAAACGCCAAATTCGGCCAGACGATCATTATGATCACGCACAACCCCGAGGCCGCCGCCGTCTGTTCGCGAACGATCAGAATGCGCGACGGGCATGTT
>CADEEU010000248.1 GCA_902826385.1 uncultured Acidobacteriota bacterium
TGCCCGACGATAAGGCCTTGATAAACCGTCTTGGGTTCAACAACGAAGGAGCCGAGGCGGTTGACAGGCGGCTTGCGAAGATCAAACGGAAGTGCATCGTAGGCGTCAATATCGGCAAAAATAAGGATGTGCCAAATGAAGAAGCGGTCGAAAACTATTTGGCAGCTTTCGGTCTGGTTCATCACGTGGCGGACTACGTTGCGGTGAATATTTCGTCTCCGAATACGCCTAACTTGCGCGAATTACAGCGGGCGGAAAGCATGGAAGAACTACTCGGAAGCCTGCAGCGGAGAAATCGCGAACTTGGTGCAAAGCCGCTTTTGGTTAAGATCGCGCCTGACCTTACAGATGGCGAGATCGAAGACGCCGTTGACATAGGTCGGCAGCATGAAATTTCGGGCATCATCGCAACAAACACGACGATTTCACGGGAAGGCTTAATCACCGCAGGTGTAGATGCCATTGGTGCAGGCCGCTTAAGCGGACGGCCGCTGGCATCGCGTTCGAACGAGGTTATCTCAACGATTTTTAGGCACTCGAATGGGAAAATGCCGATAATCGGCGTTGGCGGAATATTCGACGCCAAGGACGCATTCGACAAGATAGCCGCCGGAGCCAGTCTTTTACAGGCCTATACAGGTTTTGTGTACGGCGGGCCGTCTTTTGCCCGTGACGTGAATGTCGGCCTCGTCGAACTGCTGGAGTCAAAGGGTTTTTCCACCGTAAACGCAGCAGTCGGGAGCCGGTGCTAATTGGCCGCCAACTGTTTGACAGCACTGTTCGGATCGCTATAATTAGAGTTTTTGCTTTTGAGATGTTCCTTAGAGCATTTTATTCTTAAGCAAATGATCATTGATATAGGCAAGATTGAAGATTCGGTTATGCCGTTCCGGTTCTCGGCGGAGGGCTCGGAGCTTGATATCGATACACCCGGATTTAGATTGATCGGACCGACGGCGGTCGTGGGCGAAGTTGCGAAACATATCGGCAGAATCGAAGTGTCCGGAAATATAATCGGTGAAGCCGAAGTCGATTGTACCCGCTGCCTTCAGCCGATTCGCAGAACTTTGAACGTCGATTTCGATGTCGATTACCTAACCGATACCGCACTTGGCTCGGACGGAGAAGTCGAGCTTCAAGAGGCCGATCTTGGTACGGACGAGCTGGCCGACAATAAACTTGATTTGATTCGGCTGACTCGCGAGCAGATTTTGCTTAGCCTGCCGGAGCAAGAGTTTTGTAAAGACGATTGCAAAGGCCTGTGCGAAAAATGCGGTGCTAACCTCAATCTGATAGATTGTAGTTGCGGAGACAATGAGGTCGATCCGCGTTGGGCGGCTTTGAAGAATTTGAAGAACAATTATTAATTGGTCATTAGAATACAATTTACGATTGACAATTTATAATTAAAAGTTTGGCCCATACAAAGGCCATCAGGTAAATAACTATGCCAAATCCAAAACGAAGACATTCACATTCGCGGACCCGACAGCGTAGGGCTCATGACGCTCTGACGGTGCCGCAGTTCTATATTGATAAGGACACGGGCGAAGCGAAGGTGCCGCACCGCATCGACGCCAAAACCGGTATGTATAAGGGCCGCCAGATACTGGACGTCAAAGGTTCCGAATAGAGTTTTGAAATTTCACCGTTTTTAAGTTCTAATTCTTATCAATGGCTAACCAAAACGCGGGCATCATCGGGATGGGGCACGCCTATCCGGACGGCATTCTAACGAACGCCGACCTGGAAAAGATCGTAGAAACCTCGGATGAATGGATCACCACGCGCACGGGGATCAAACAGCGCCACAAGGCCCGCGACGACGAATACACATCGCAGTTCGGTTCCGCGGCGGCGAAGCAGGCTGTCGAAAGAGCCGGCATCGGTGTCGAGGACATCGATCTGATTATCTGCGCCACGACGACACCTGATCAGATCATGCCGTCGACCGGAGCACTTATACAGTCTCAGATCGGAGCGATAAATGCCGCCGGCATGGACGTTTTTGCCGCGTGTTCGGGGTTTGTTTACGGATTGACGATGGTCGAATCGATGATCCGCACCGGTCAGATAAAGTACGCGCTCGTCATCGGAGCCGAGGTTTTGACCAAATACGTCGATTACACTGACCGCGGTACTTGTGTAATATTCGGCGACGGAGCGGGAGCGGCGGTGCTTGGCCCGGTAAATAGCGGAAAAGGCATACTTGCCACAAAGATCAAATCCGACGGCCGTTACGAAGAGCAGCTTTATGCTCCGGGCGGCGGAACAAAACTCGGCACCACGCACGAAACCATAGACAACCGCGAACATTTCTTTAAGATGAAAGGCAATGAGCTTTTCAAGGTAGCGGTGCGCTCGATGGCCGATATTTCAGCCGAGATGCTTGAACGGGCCGGATATACGGTTGACGATGTCGATATTGTTATCCCGCACCAGGCTAATCAGAGAATTACCGACGCCGTAGCTTCGCGCCTTGGCGTTCCCGAAGAAAAGGTTTACTCGAACATCGCCGAGATGGGCAATACATCGTCCGCCTCGATCCCGATTGCGATGGACGAGTGTATCCAGTCCGGTCGGATTAAAGAGGGAAGTCTGGTCTTGCTGACTGCTTTCGGCGGCGGCGTGACCTGGGGCGGCACGGTGATTCGATTTTAGACTGCAGAAGCCCGCGTGTTAGCGAGGGCGTAACATTCAGTTTGAGCATTACGCCCTTGCTAACGCGCGGGCTTCCGCATTAAGGATGGGGAAAATTGCATATATATTTCCAGGTCAAGGCAGCCAGGCTGTCGGGATGGGAAAAGATTTGTTTGACAACTTTAGGGCGGCTCGCGAAGTGTTCGAACAGGCCGATGAGGCTCTTGGCTTTTCTCTTTCGGAGATGTGTTTTTCGGGTGACGAAGCAGATCTTCAATTGACTGCCAATACCCAGCCGGCGATCCTGGCCGCTTCGGTCGCTGCCTACATAGCGATGCGGTCGGAAGGCTTTGCTGAGCCTGATTTTGTGGCAGGACACAGCCTCGGAGAGTACTCGGCGCTTGTTGCCGCCGGTTTTCTTGATTTCGCCGACGCCGTTCGGACGGTTCGAAATCGCGGAAGGTACATGCAGGAGGCCGTGCCGGTTGGTGTCGGGGCAATGGCTGCGATTCTCGGTCTTGATGCTGCGACTGTCGAAGCAGGATGTGCCGAAGCCGCTGACGGACAGGTTTGCAGTCCGGCAAACATAAATTCGACTTCGCAGGTCGTTATTGCCGGAAACACCGAGGCGGTCGATCGTGCTTGCGAGATATTGAAAAGTAAGGGTGCCAAGCGCGCGATAAAGCTCAATGTGTCGGCTCCTTTCCATTGTGCACTTATGATGCCCGCTCAGGAACGGCTTGCGGCCGACTTGGCGGAGCTGAAATATACGACGCCTGATTTTCCGGTCGTGCACAATGTCGATGCTCTTGCTAATTCCGATGCCGGAGTAGTTGGTAACAGATTGACCCGGCAGGTCTCATCACCCGTCCGTTGGCTGCAGTCTGTACAACGGCTAAAAGAAAATGGTGTTACGACCTTCGTCGAAGTCGGACCGGGAAAAGTCCTTTCGGGCCTGACCCGGCAGATCGACCGCGAGGCAAAGAGTTTGAATGTTGAAAACGTCGAAAGTTTAAGAGTTTCGTTAGAATCGCTATAGATAACAGGAGAGAATATGTCCGAAGTTCAAGATAAGATCAAACAAATTATTGTTGACGAATTAGGTGTCGATGAGGCTGAAGTTACAGAAAATGCTCGCTTTATCGAAGACCTTGGTGCCGACTCGCTGGATCTGGTCGAACTCGTTATGAGGTTTGAAGAAGAGTTCGATATCGAGATCCCGGATGAGGATGCCGAGAAGATCCAAAGCGTGCGTGATGCTTATGCGTACGTTGAACAACATAAGGGTTAATTTGTTCAGAGTTCAAGCTTTAGCTTGTCTTAGCCGCTGCGGCAGCAGAAGCAAACTGAAGCTTGAACTCTAAACTTTGATATGAAAAGACGGGTAGTAGTAACAGGACTCGGGCTGGTAACGGCGTGCGGAAACGACGTGCCGACAACCTGGTCTGCGATGATGAAAGGCGAGAACGGGGCGGACTATATTAAAAAGTTCGACACTGAAAAGTTCTCTGTGCAGTTCGCGTGCGAGGTCAAGGATTTCGATCCGCTCAGTTTCCTCGACAAAAAGGAAGCTCGGCGGATGGGTGCTTTCACGCATTTTGCCCTGGCTGCTTCTGACGAGGCGGTGAAGGACAGTGGTTTGGTGATCGACGCGTCGAACGCAGATATGGTCGGAACATACATCAGTTCCGGTATCGGTGATTTCTGGGCTATCGAGCGCGAGCACGAGAAGCTCCTTAATTCCGGCCCGGACCGTGTTTCGCCTTTTTTTATCGTATCGGCCATTGTCAACCTTGCGGCGGGAAACGTTTCGATCCGCCACGGTGCCAAAGGGCCGAACTCGGCCACGGCGACGGCCTGCTCGGCGGGAGCTCACGCGATCGGCGACAGTTTCAGGCTGATCGAACGCGGCGACGCTGACGCGATGATCTGCGGCGGTGCCGAAAGTGCGATCACGCCGATGTCGGTTGCCGGATTTGCTTCTATGCGTGCACTCTCGACTCGGAACGACGATCCGAAACGTGCCTCGAGGCCGTTTGACGCGGAACGCGATGGATTCGTTATCGGCGAAGGTGCGGGCATCGTGATTTTGGAAGAACTCGAGAACGCCAGGGCCCGCGGAGCAAAGATTTACGCAGAGATCGTCGGTTACGGAATGAGCGGCGATGCGTTTCACGTAACTATGCCGGACGAAACCGGCTCGGGTGCGATCCGGGTGATGGAACGTGCAATCAAGGACGCGGGAATTACACCGGATAAGATCGGTTATGTCAACGCTCATGGAACGTCGACGCCGTACAACGATAAGTTTGAATCGATGGCAATCAAGAAGGTTCTGGGCGATCATGCGGCGAACGTTGCCGTCAGCTCGACCAAATCGATGACCGGCCACGCCCTCGGTGCCGCCGGCGGCATCGAAGCGGTGTTTTCCGTACTCGCTATACACGAGAAAAAATTGCCGCCGACTATCAACTATGAATTCCCCGATCCTGATTGCGATCTCGACTACATTCCGAACACAGCCCGCGAGGCTGAGGTCGAATATGCTTTGTCGAACAGCTTTGGTTTTGGCGGCACCAATGCTTGCTTGATTTTTAAGCGTTTCTCCGAATAACCGAGAGCGTTCCCGGCGATTTGAGCTTGGAACGCTCTTGCTGTAAGCTGTGAATGAATACTCATTCATTTTTAGATTTTCCGATTTATTGGTATGAAAATCATTGTCTTGATGAAACAGGTCGCCAACAAGGACGCGGTTCTCCGCATCGGCGCCGATGAGAAATGGATCAACGAGGCGGACGTTGCGCAGCAGACCAACGAGTCTGATGGCTACGCCCTGGAAGAAGCGCTTCGCATGAAAGAAGCGAAGGGTG
>CADEEU010000249.1 GCA_902826385.1 uncultured Acidobacteriota bacterium
TTCTTCAGGTGTTTGCGGTCAAAGGAAGCTAGAAAATTCGCGGTTCGGTTAAAAAGTTTGGGGCCGCCGATAGCTCCCTGTTTAACGGCCTCGCAAAAACCGGCGGTAAGCTCGCGGGCCGGAAGCGTATTCAGTGTTTCGGTGTCGATGAAAACGACCTTTGGCTGATAAAACGCTCCGATCAGGTTTTTACCGAAACTGGAGTTAACACCTGTTTTCCCGCCAACCGACGAATCGACCATTGAAAGCAGTGTGGTCGGTATCTGCAAAAAATCGACACCGCGCAGATAGACTGCCGCGGCAAATCCTGCAAGATCACCCACGACTCCGCCACCCAGCGCGACGACGATGTCGGTCCTCGCCAGTTTCGATTCGCTAAAAAATTTGAGAGCGTTCTCGAGCGTCTTGAGGTTTTTGAACCTTTCTCCGTCACCGATCAGGTGAACCACAGGGTTGAATCCAGCCGTCTTAAAGGCCTTTAAAATCGTGTTTCCATACAACTTAAAGACGGTGGGGTTTGAAACGATCGCGGCACGTCCCGGCGGGTTCGAGATCAAACCGGCTGCGCGGTCGCCGGCCGCCTCAAGCACGCCGTACCCTATCTCAATCGGGTACGTGGCTTTTTGCCCGGATGTTCTTACCTTTACGATTTTCGTCATTTGGCGGGAGTGTGGTCGTCGACAAGGTGGTCGGCGACAACGTCGAGAAATATCTCCGGGAAGGTTTCGATGACCGCATCTTTCATGTGTAGTCTCGCCAGTTCCACACGCACGTCGAGCACCGCCTTTTCGCGTGTTTCATGATCAGGCCATTTAGCATAGCCATAGTGGATGCCGTCACTTCCGCGATGCAGACGCGAGCCTAGACTATTGCAGTTCTCCAGATAATGCCGTGTTATTGTCGACCAGTTTTCTACGAACCGGTCAATCATTTCGGGATTAACACGCCACCTGTAAAGCACTACTAACATTTAGCTTAACGCCGTCTTAATCGTTTCGGCCAGCCGTGTGGCAAGATTCTCGATCTCGGCCTGGTCCCTTCCCTCGATCATCACGCGGGCAAGATTTTCGGTACCCGAATATCGTAACAGAAGGCGCCCGTTCCCGGAGAGAATTTTCTCAGTTTCGTCCGCCGCATTTTTGATAACCTCGACCTCATCAAAAGGCTTTTTCTCGCCCACCTTTACGTTGACCAGGGTTTGCGGAAATCGCTGAAAACCATCGACGGCTTCGGAAAAAGGACGATTACTCTCCGTGACAGCGCGAAACACGCGAAGGGCGGTCATCATTCCGTCACCGACCAAGCTTTCTTTCGGAAAAATTACGTGCCCTGACTGCTCGCCGCCTATCTCGCATCCTGAGCTGATCAATTCTTCAAGAACATATTTGTCGCCAACGGCGGTCCTGACCAGTTCGATTCCAAGCGAGCGAAGCGCGATCTCAAGACCGATATTGCTCATGACCGTTGCGATCACTTTGCCGGACCCGAGTTCGCCGCGGTCCTGCATCGCCTTTGCCATTATCCAAAGCGTTGCATCGCCGTCGACAATATTTCCCTTCTCGTCGACAAACAACGAACGGTCGGCGTCGCCATCGAACGCCACGGCAAGGTCCGACCCGGTTTCGATAACTTTCGTCTGCAACTGGTCGAGGTGCAGCGAACCACACTTCTCATTGATGTTTCGCCCGTCCGGCTGATCGTTGAAAGACAAAACCTCGGCACCGAGGCTTCGAAGCAAATACGGCGCAAGTTTCGACGCGGCCCCGTTAGCACAATCGACCGCGACCCGGCGGCCTTTCAAAAACGACTCTGACTGCTCGACTCTCAGGTGATCGAGATAAGAGCCTCGGAAATCACCTTCACGAGAACAGTCGACCGTCACCTGCGGCGAGCTTCCGGTGCCAGAATTCCCCGCCCCGATATCGCTCTCCACCAATCGCTCAAGCTCGTCGTCGATCTTCCGCCCGGTCGGCGTGAAGACCTTTATTCCATTGTCGTAAAATGGGTTATGCGACGCGCTCAGCACAACTCCCAAATCGAAACCGAATTCGCCAGTAACAAACGCGACACCCGGAGTAGTTATTACGCCTGCCGATTCGCACAGAGCGCCTGCCGATACCGCGCCGCTATGAAAGCAGGTTTCGATCCATCCTCCCGATTCGCGTGTATCGCGACCAGTGACGAACTTTGGCTTTCGACCGAGTTTTTCCTTCATCCTCGCCGCCAGCGACCGCCCGATCAAAAATACTGTGTCTGTGTCTAAGGGAAAAACTCCCGCTTCACCTCTAATCCCGTCAGTTCCAAATAATTTAGCCATAAATACGCGAATAGAATAGCAAAATGAACAACTTACGTTAGAGTCAAATCGTAATGACCGCAATTATCGTCATAATTTTTCGTTGTGGGAGCTATAATGTAATCGATATTTACTTGACAACCTTTCACCGAATGAGCGAATCTTTATTCACGCGGGAAGTTGTTCCGCTCCGCGTAGCCGCAATCACCCGAAAAGAATAACTCTCCTTAATTCGAAATATGAGATTAGCCTCCAGCCTCGCCGTCGCTTTTTTTCTGTTGGCCGCATTCGATTCGAACGCGCAAACTCCGCAAGGCCAGCCCGGCGAGACGACGAAGACGCGCGGCCGCGTTGTCGTGACCGACACTATGCCGCCGATCAAACCTGCCGGAACACCCGTACCGGCATCGACCCCGATCGTCGTAGTCGGACAGACGCCGCGCGATATTACGTCGCCAAGCCCCGTGCCGGCAAAACCTGCGGTGATCGACCAGAATCTCGCCGTGAAATCGATGAGCTTCCGCGCGATCAAGAGCAAAATCGCCGAGGCAAAACGGATGCTTCAATCGCGGCCGCTGCCGACGGCTTCGGTCGACAGCACGGTCCCGCTGGACTACGTCCGCGTCGCGTTTCATGACTGGAAATCGGGCGAGATAGATTTTGTGGTAATGCCGAAAGATGCATTTCTTTCAACGACAGGACCGAAAGAATTGGTATCCCAGAATGGCAAAGAGATTACCGCTCAAACGATTCGTGGAAATGGCGTAAACACTCCAATAACGCTTACGGACGGCAACGGAATAAAGCATCTTCCGCTGTTGGTTCAGTATCCCGTGATCCGCCAGGGCAGGTACATTGAGACGGCCTATTACATGTCCACCCATCCGGGTTTGGTAACGACTGAGGTCGTCAACGCCGGCAAGCTTTATGTTCGGAACGTGATCGAAGTCGCTCGCGAACGTCTGCGTTCGAGGGGCATCACGATTCAGCCCAAGATCGCGGATATTGCCGAACGCCTTGCCGCGGTAGAGCACGTCGATCACCAGCGGTTCCGAACGGAACACCATCCGAACGTCTACAACGACATTTACACGCTGTTCGCCCTGAATGAAGGGCAAACCTATCGATACTCGGTTAGCTCGGCCGGTGCCGGCGGTATGGTGCAGATGATTCCGTCCACCTATCGAATGGTCCGATCATGGCACCCGAACGTTCCGCTGATGCCCGACTTTGTCGAGGGCATGCGAAACCACGTAAACGCGTCTGAGGCAATGCTGCTCTATATGCAGCGGACATGGAACGACCTTAATTCCAGTCCGACGGTTAATGGCGCGGTGGCGAGCGGTATCGCTACTCAGGAACAGTTAATGGCCGCAGGTTACAACTCAAACCCGGCACGCCTTGCGGGTTACATAAACCGCGGCGGCGAAAATTGGACGAACCTGATTCCGCGTGAAACTCGCATCTATCTGCAGATCTATGATTCGATCGAACGGCACGTCCCGATGACTCCCAGAGCTCGGTAGTTAGTTAGTACGCGAGCAATAGCGATCGGATTATTCGTTAAAGCGATTGAAAAAAATTATAGAAAAGGCGGCGGCAAAGCCGCCTTTTCTTATGAACAATTCAGGCAAATTCATCGTCTGCGGCACGCAAGACGTTATCCGGTCCTGCACCAATCCTGGCGACCTCGGCCTGCACATCCTCAAACTTTCTTTCGACAAGATTTTCACCAACAAAAAAAGGCTCGGCCGTTACCTCGAACACGGCAAACGGTGGCGGTTCGTACGCTATAAGAGATTCTTTCTCTACAAAATCGACGTTCGCGATATTCAGCCCCCACAGATTTCCTAAATACACATCGAAGGCAAAAGGCTTGCCGTCGAATTCGTGAAAGTAGCGGTTTTTTCGAATCTCGTTTCCCTCGAACACTCCAAAAACCGTATGTTCGGCTTCGCTCAAATAGATCTCGCCGATCTTTAACGCCGAAAGTTCACCGCTTTCGACGCCGACCCGCTGCTGCATCGACCACGACCATTCTTTAGTCTCAGGATCGCGAACAGAACGGATACGCATTCGCGTTCCCGTGATGTAATTATCGAAAATCTGCAAATGTCGGCTCGCCCGCGTGAGCGGTTCAGGCAGGGCCTCGATCAGATATTTTCGCCGAAATTCGGTCCGGTAGGTTTTGTCCATTATTTACCGATTTATTATACTTTGAAACTTAATTTGGGAGACAAATATGAGCTTACGTAATTTTATTTTGATTTCGGTTTTTGCTATGTCGTCAGTTCTGGCGGGCTGCGGTGGTAGCGAGGTGCCGAAAAATGCCGGAAACACTGCGGCAAACACGAACACCGCGAATGGTACAAAAACAAACGCGGCCAACGTGGTCGCCGTAACAACCCCGACGCCCGACACTGAAGCAAACGCCGCACCAACCCTAACGCCTGTTTACAAAGCCTTTTGTGCCGCAGTCGTCAAAAAGGACGAGGCTGCCATACGAAAGTTTTACTCCTCAGACACGCTAGAGAGTTTTGAGGAGCAAATGAAAGGGGAAGGCATAAAAAGCCTGAGCGAATTTCTGAAAGACGACAAAATCTCGAACGAGCTGTGTGAAATTTCGAACGAGCGAGTTAAGGGTGACAAGGCCGTCGCTCGCTTGAAGTCAGGAAGCTGTCCGAATGGCTGCGAGGTTCTTTTTGTAAAAGAAAGCGGCGAATGGAAGCTTTCCAATATGGACGTCAAAACATTCTGACTTTTAACCTCTGTACGAGAAAAGTAAGTGCTACACTAGCGATATGTCCAATGTCGATGCCTTATAAAATAAGGTCGGGAAAATGAGTGACATCCATAGCGCAAACGTTATCATAAAAGACATTATGTTGACAGAATATGGCCGTTCGCGGACTCCTTTTATGCTGATCGCATTGCGAACGATTCGGTTATAGAAATCAGGGCGAACAGAGCCGGCGTCGCGTACCACGTTATTTCTCAGCTTCACATCAGACAATTTGCCAGCTCTGACATAGTTTGGGTTGCGCGCGGTATGCTTGACCGGCTGAATCAGGCGGCATGCAATTCACTCGCGCGCGCAAGAGACGGGCTATTGCTGCTCAGGATAATCGGTCGGGTGCTGCGAGTTTCGGATCCCGGAAATCGCGCCTCACCGCGATCGCAAAAGGTGCTTGC
>CADEEU010000250.1 GCA_902826385.1 uncultured Acidobacteriota bacterium
TTTTGTAATTTTATCAAGTTAAGGGGTTTGGCAATGCATGTTCGTTATCCGGTTTCCTTCCTGGTGATGTCACTTGTTTTCGCTCTGTCGGCCGCTGGGCAGTCGCCGCCCGATCTACAGGCGATCTTATCCGGCGCCGCCGAGAAAAGGCTGACTTATATAAACGAATTCAAAAATCTTCTGTCACAGGAAACAAAATCGTTCGAAATCTTCGGCAAAAAGGGCGACGTTAAAAAGCGCAGGTCGGTTGTTTCTACGTTTATCGTCTATCCGCTCAGCACCAAGCAGGACGTGGTTACCGAGTTTCGAAACGTCATCTCGGTAGATGGGAAAAGAGTCGATAATTCGGAAAAACGCGCCCAAGATTTTTTTGAAGAGATTGCGAAGGCGGATTCTTCCACCAAAGAACTGGATAAGATAGATAAAGAAGGGTCGCGATATGACGAGGAAGTTTCGGTCACGGGCCTAACGCTATTCCAAGCCGTCGTGCTGGCAGACAACCTTCGCCCTTACTTCGATTTCAAGCTTGACGGAACCGAGACACTGAACGGCCGCACGCTCCACCGGATATCTTACCGCCAAACAAAGGAAAGCCCATTTGTGTTACTCGATCCCAAGCGACCAGTTGCGAACGGCAAGCTTACTTTAGTCTATGATCTGGATCTTGACGACCCAGAGAGGATAGCGCCCAGGTTGAGCGGAACATTCTGGATCGATGTCGACACGCTGCGTGTTCGTAAAGAAAAGCGAATTCTATCGATCCAGCGGTTAGGCGAATCCGACCTAAAAACCGCGATCGAAACGACGCTCGAGTATGACGACAGCACCTTTGATATTTTGATTCCTAAAAAGCTGGCATTTACGCAGTATGAGGTCGGTGGAAAAGCTCAGAATGCTCGAACGGATGTTTCGATTCTTTTCGAATACTCGAACTTTACCAAGCCGGATGTCGAAGTAAAATCGGCGGATATTAAGAATTGACCGCTTCCGCCAACGGGTCTGCCGCGATCTTGTCTATTAGCCTAACCCGAAGGGCTTCTTCGGAGTTGATCGGTGCGGCTGTCAGGAACATTCGCATCGCATTCGTCTGTCCAATCAAACGCGGCAGCCGCTGAGTTCCGCCCCAACCGGTGATAATCCCAAGTCCCGCTCCGGGATGGCAGAAAGTAGAATTCAGGGCGCCTATACGCCTATCGCAGGCAAGAGCAAGGTCTAGAGCTCCGCCAAAACACGGGCCGCTGATTGCGGCGATGGTCATTGTCGGTAGGTCTGATATCCGAGCAAATAGCTCTTGACCACGCCGTGCAAACGCGGCGGCTTCGCTTTCAGATAGATCGTTAATTTCTCGGAGATCGGCACCCGAAGCAAAAACTCCGTCGGTGCCGGTGAAAATGAGTCTGCTTGCATCTCCGAGTTCGCCCAGCACGAAGTCGATTTCCTCCAACACACAAACCGAAAGCGGATTTCGGATTTCCGGCCTGACAAATTTTACGATCAAAGCATGGTCGATCCTCTCTGTTTTTAGGGAATTAGACATTTGATTTTGCTGTGCCAATAATAGGGCTTATGTTCCGAACCAACAAAGCGCATCCCTGGCACGGCGTTCCGATCGGTGAAAATGCACCGGCCGAAGTGACTGTGTTTATCGAAATTGTTCCGCGCGACACGGTCAAGTACGAGGTGGACAAAGAGACCGGCTACCTGAAGATCGACCGACCGCAGCAGTATTCGAATGTTGTTCCGGCCAACTACGGTTTTATACCGCAGACGTACTGCAACGACGGCGTGGCCGATCTGGCTCGTGGAAAAACGGAAATCAGAATAACCGGCGGCGACGGCGATCCGCTGGACATTCTGGTTTTAAGCGAACACCACATTCCGCGGGGCGACATAATTCTGAAGGCTAGGCCGATCGGCGGATTCTGCCTGATCGATGATAACGAAGCTGACGATAAGATCATCGCCGTGTTAAAGGGCGATAAAGTTTTTGAGCAATACAAGGAAATAAGTGAGCTTCCAAAAGGAATTCTCGAACGCTTCGAGCATTACTTTTTGACCTATAAAAGCTTACCGGATGCGCCTAATATTTGTGAGATTGCTTATTCGTATGGACGCGAAGCTTCCTACGAAGTGATTCAGGCGGCAATCTCGGACTATTCGAATCTTCTGGATAAACTTAAATAGCTCATTTTTGAGATTCAAGAAGTTTGATCAATGCAACTTCCTCAGGTTCCAGGTCGACTGCTTTGCGGGTGATCCTCCGGGATGCTCTAGGACGGAAATCCCCGATCGTCATTCCGGCTTCATACGCGCTAAGGACGATCGGGTGAATATAAGAGCTGCGACAAACCGCTGGAGTGTTGCCTAGCTCTTCGGCCACGCGTTTTACAACCTGAACGATATTTTTCTTTATTTCACTTTTGTTCTTGGCCACACCAAGCTCGGCGAATTCACTTGCCGCTAAGACGGTACCGCCCCACGTTCGAAAATCCTTTGAAGAAAAGGAAGGACCGGTCGCGGATTTGATGTAGGAGTTTATCTGGGCTGGAGTCACCGCCCTCGCCTTTCCATCCGCGTCCAGATAGCGAAACAACTTTCGTCCGCGCCCTAGTGCCGCAAGTTCTTTTACAGCGGCCGCGAGTTCCTGGTCGACAATCACTTTTCTGTGCTGCACATGGCTTTTGCCGACGAAATCAAACACCAATTTGCCTTTGTTGCCGATCTTCAGATGCTTTTTTTGCAGAGTGGTTATTCCGTAGGTTTTATAGTGCTCAGCGCTCAGATCGGTGCCGACACGGAAGTACAGCGCGTTGATCAGGCGCATGATCAAAGCCAACACTTTCTCACGCGGCAGGCCGTCCAGGGAAACGTGCTCGTTGGTGACCTGCCTTAACTGCGGCAGCAGTTTTCCAAATTCCTCGATCTTTTGAAATTTCTTTCGCTGCTGTTTTTCTGAAAAATTAGAATTGTAGCGATATTGAACCCGCCCGTTTCCGTCCATACCGACCGCTTGAATTTTGCCGCCGGGCGAAGGGTTGATGCGAACGTGCTTCCATGCGGGCGGAACAACCAGTGCCTTTATACGCGCAATGTCGGTCTTGTTTCTTATGATGATTGAGCCGCGGGCATCAACGTACTTGAAATTCTTATGACTTGTTCCGGTTCGACGCCACCATTTTGCGCGACGACCTTTTTCTATCGTTGCCCTGGCTTTGTCCACATCGAAAATCGTTTTTGCTTTAGGCATTCATTGTCTATTCTGACCGTTTGTTATCAAAAATAAAAAAGGGAAAGCCGCGATGGGCCTTCCCTGGAGAATTTGCGTAAGCGTTCGATAACAGTAGCTCGAATATCGATAAGAAACCACGCAAATAAAAAGGAGTCTCTATGTCGTAATGACTTTCAGAATCCGGTCACGACCCTTGCGATCTGCCGTGCGTACAAGCAGGAGTTCGTAATTTTATCGCCCGACAGATCGCAACCTTGTCAGTAAGTCGAGACTATCAATCTCGATTGTTTGTCGTCTGTGCGAGACCTAACGCTCAGCAAATTTGTTAATTCGCAATATTAGTAGTAAATAGATTATCGTCTAACGTCATTCCGCGGGAAAGTAAAATGCCTGTTCCAAAGACAGTCGAAAGTCCGGAGCAAAACGTGCTCCTTGCAACACTGCCAAAGAGCGAGTTCGATAAATTGCTGGGTTTTATAGAGCATATAGAACTGGCGGCGGGAAGAACCCTATGGGATTCGGGGGAAAAAGGCCTGCACATCTATTTTCCGACTACGTGTCTGATCTCGCTAAACTATGACAGTGATAACGGCAGCTCGATATCAGTTGCGACGCTTGGGCGAAATGGTATTGCGGGTACCGGTATCGTGATGGGTAACGTTCGGACGCCGGACCGGGCAGTAGTTCAGTACCCCGGTTCGGCGTACCGGATGAAGGCAACAACCGTAAAAAATGAGCTCAAGGAATGCGGCGATTTTCACTCGCTGATGATGACGTACACCCAGACGTTAATGACTAAGATCTCCCAAAATGCTATCTGTAACCGTCTTCACCGTATCGATCAGCAGCTTTGCAGGCTTCTGCTGGATTTTTCGGACGAGCTGCAATCCGACACGTTCAATATCACGCATGATGTAATCGCCGGCGTTCTCGGTGTTCGACGCGAGAGCGTTTCGCTGGCGGCCGGTCAGCTTCAAAGTCGAAAATTAATCAAGGCCACCAGAGGCAAACTCAAAGTGCTCGACTTAAAAGCCCTGTCGTCGGCGGCGTGCGAGTGCTATTCAGTCGCTAAAGACCATCTTGATCGGAGCCTTGCCACGTACGGCTCTGATCATAACTCCTAAGTCACGACAACTCCTCCTGTGCGTTAGGCAACGCACTGAATTCCTCTCCTAAAATCGCTAACTTTGTAATAGTCCGCACGTGCTTTTCTGTTCGCTTTTCGAACGTTTTTAACCGAATCGTCGAGTCAATTGCGTTTGACAAGTTGCGGAACGGTAATTGCCAATCAAAGGAGTAAGAGCTTTCAGCGTATGGTTTTGGTACGAATTAACCTCAATTGTTAATGTTGTGTTTTGAAAGCGTCTTGGATGTATCTTATTGCAACAAAAAGACTTGG
Organism: uncultured Acidobacteriota bacterium; assembly: GCA_902826385.1. Taxonomy (GTDB): domain Bacteria; phylum Acidobacteriota; class Blastocatellia; order Pyrinomonadales; family Pyrinomonadaceae; genus OLB17. The sequence continues at coordinate 4,629 of CADEEU010000250.1, forward strand.
AAAGGAGAAGACTTGTATGCTTTGGACAATATTGATAGTAATTCTGGTTCTTTGGGCGTTAGGTTTCGGATTTGGCGGAGCGGCCGTCGGACCACTGATCCACTTGTTATTGGTTGTCGCGTTGGTCGTGCTCGTAATTCAGCTGCTGACGGGCCGGCGGCCTGCGTGATCGCGTGTGTGGCGGCCTGAGGAGTGGACTCAGAGCCGGGCCTGTTTTTCGGGCCGCCAACACGTAATTTTCAAGAGAAAGGAGGCACGCATATGGCGATCTCACCTCGCATCCTTTACGTTGATGACGACCAGGAAGGTTGCGACCTTATGGTTTATCTACTTAAGCAGGACTATGGTTTTGAAGTAGTTCCGGCAACCGACGGCCAACAGGCGCGACGATTTATCGAGCAGGAATTCTTTGATCTTTATCTTCTTGACTACTGCCTGCCGGATACGACCGCAACCAGCCTGTGCCAGGAAATAAAAAACGCAAACCCTAACGCACCTATAATCGTCTACAGCGCCTTAGACCGCGATGTGGACCGGGCACATGCGATGAAGGCCGGAGCAAATTTCTATTTTGTTAAGCCTGAGCAGATCGATATGGTCGGGAACCAGATTCAGACCCTAATTGCCGAACAGTCCCAGCCGGTCGGATCAAATAAAAAAGCTATTGGACGAAAGGACGGAAGAAGGGCGGCGTGTGCGCATCCGAGAGCACGAATAAAGTCGTCGGGAATAGTTTAACTGGAAAGGGAGGAGACAAATGTCGACATCTGTTAAAAAAGATCCTCGTGAAAAGTCGAACCCGGACGTCGAAAAAGCCCTCAGGGAAGCAGAGGAGCCGGGCCCGCATATCACGT
>CADEEU010000251.1 GCA_902826385.1 uncultured Acidobacteriota bacterium
CAAGAACAGAGAAAAATTCAAGCGTTTATGCGTTCGACGGCGATTACGCCGGGAAGCTGTTGAATAGCTCCGACAACTTTGTCGAGATGCTTTTTGTCGAACACTTCTACAGTGACTTCGATCAGGCCGCGGTCGTCACGTGAGACGTTGGCCCGGGCGTCGCGGATGCCGGTTTTGATGTCGGCGATCGCATTCGTAATCGCGGCAAGCATTCCCGTTCGGTTCTCGGTCGTGACCATGATGCTGACGGACTGGACTTCTTTCTGGTCGCTCTTCGCCCATTCGACATCGACGACGCGGTCGCGGTTTATCATCAATTGAGCGACATTTTTGCAGCGTTTATTGTGGACGACGATTCCCTTGCCGAGCGAGATGTAACCGACGATGTCTTCGCCGCGCAGCGGGTTGCAGCATCGGGCACGCGTCGTCAGAAGGTTGTCGACGCCCTTGACGATGATTGCATCCTCGCCCAGGCCGATAAACTTCTTCACGGCCTTCATCCCGCTTTCGATACGGGTTTCTTTGCGTTTTTCCGGATCAAGCTCGGCAAATTTCTCGGCACCGAGATATTTGGAAAGCACATTTCGCGGCAGTGTTTTACCGTACCCGATCGACGCCAGCAGGTCTTCAGGTCGGCCGAGGCCGTATTCGTTGGCAATCCGCTTCATCTCGACATCGTTATTGATCAGTTTCTTGGCCGATACGCTGAAGCGGTCAGATTCTTTTTCAAGAAGCTTTCGGCCGATGTCGATCGATTCGGCCCGCTGCTGCTCGGATATCCAGTGCCGAATGCGGTTGCGCGCCTTTGCAGTGACGACGTAATTGAGCCAGTCGCGGGACGGTTTGGAATTGGTAGTCGTCAAAATTTCGATCACATCGCCGTTTTGAATCTCGGTTCTTAGCGGCACGATTCGGCTGTTTATCTTGGCTCCGGTACAGGTATCACCGACCTCGGAATGGATGGCGTAAGCAAAATCGAGTGGCGTAGAGCCGCGCGGAAGCTGGATGACCTTGCCCATCGGCGTGAACGCATAGACGTCTTTTGGAAACAGATCCAGCTTTAAAGATTCAATAAAATCTTCCGAGTCGTCGTCGCCCTGGTTGTCTTCGACCAGCGGCAGCAGCAGTCGCTCGACCGTTTTACGAAGCTCATCCAGGCCTTCGTCGTCCTCTCTCGCACCGAGCTTTTTCTCTTTGTATTTCCAGTGGGCCGCCACGCCTTCCTCAGCGATGTGGTGCATTTCCTCAGTGCGTATCTGAACCTCGAACGCCTGGCCGCCATCGCCGATGACGGAGGTATGAAGCGATTGGTAAAGGTTGTCGCGCGGGATGGCGATCCAGTCTTTGAACCGCTCGGGCACCGGCGTCCAGATATCGTGGATAACGCTGAGCGTCAGATAGCAGTATTTCCTTTCATTCGGCGTAATGATACGCGCGGCAATAAGGTCGTAAACCTGTTCGATGGTGATCTTTTGCCGCTTGAGTTTTTTCCAAAGCGAATACAGACGCTTTACACGGCCTTCGACGGACACAAAAGGCACTTCGTTTTCAGCAAGCTGTGTGCGGATAGTCTCACGAACTTTTTCAAGAATGCCCTCGAGCTCGGGCCGTCTTGCGTCAACGTCTTTGGCAAGACGCTTGTATTCTTCAGGATACAAGTTCTGAAACGAAAGATCCTCAAGTTCACTTCTAATCTTACCCATGCCCAGGCGGTGTGCAATCGGGGCATAAATATCCAGCGTTTCCTGTGAAATGCGGGCACGCTTTTCGGGTTTGAGGAACTGCATTGTCCGCATGTTGTGAAGACGGTCGGCCAGCTTGATCAGCACGACACGAACGTCGGTGATCATTGCCAGTACCATTTTGCGAACATTCTCGGCCTGCTGGCGCTCTTTCGAAAGATTGCTGATGTGGGCGATCTTTGTCAGACCGTCGACCAGCTGCGTGATCTCATCGCCAAAATAAGAGCGAATCGTGTCCAGGTCCACCAGCGTGTCTTCGACTACGTCGTGCAGCAAACCGGTAGAAACGCTGACCTCGTCAAGCCGCATGTCAGCCAGAATATCGGCGACCTCGAGCGGGTGGACGAGATACGGTTCGCCGGAAGCCCGTTTCTGGCCCCGATGATGAAGCGCAGAGAAGAGATATGCCCGCCGGATGAGATCGACGTCCGGTTCCGGCCGGTTCGCTTCTACCTTTTCAATGACATCTTCGATGCGGATCATTCGTCAACTAATATCTTAACCGCTGCCTTGCAAGATTTGCCATGATTTTTACAGGGCGCAACGGGCTAGCCTGAGACTCCATCTAGTTCACAAAATTCTCCAACAACCTCTGCGTCTTGCTCTCCGTTCTCAGCGTTGAATTTCTGCTGAGATTTTTTCAACGCTGAGAGACGCCGAGATCACGCCGAGACCGGAGAGAAAATTTCGCACTAAACCGACCTGAATACATACTCAAGCCAACCGTCGATCAAACCAGCTTCATTCCTCCGAATCCAAAAGATAGAAAAAGGTGATGCTCGATTCAAACAAACTGAGCATCACCTTTCGGACTCTAAATTTCCGATTACTTACTAGGGGCGTTGTTCGCCTTATTGGCGTTTTCGGCCTCTTCGGCAACTGCCTTTCGGGCGTCTATTTCGCCTTGCAGATTCTTGGTCGCTTCAGCCAGCGTAGTAAAGTCGGCCTTAGCCTTGTCGGCCTCAGTACGGAGCCTGTCACGGTCGGCATCACGTCCTTCCATCTCAGCCAGGCGTGAAGCCTGGATCATAAGACTGGCTCGATACGATCTTGCAGACTCGAACGGTTTGATCAGGTCAAGCGTCGACTTAAGCTGCTCATCCGTGAGGGATTTCGGGTTTGCGGTTGCCGCGGCCTTTACTGAATCCGGCTCAAGTGCAACCGCCTGTTCGATAAGCTTGTTTCCGGCATCGACGCACGCCTTCATTTTCTCGAACTCGGCGTTGTCGGCTGGTTTCACGAACTGGAATACATCCTTGCCGTCTTTCTTGATCGTCTTTTTAGTAGCGGGCGTGTCCGACACCTCGTTCGCGCAAGTATTCTGTTTCGCTGCCAGGCTGGTAAAAGCCTCAGCCCGGTACTCCGGCTTTACATCCCCTGCGGCGGACCTTGCGGTAACCCACTGCTTCCACTCATCAGGCTTCTGAAGATTTTCGTAAAGACTGGCAACTGCCTTGTAAGAGCTTTGATCGTCCTTATTGTTTGCAAGGGCCTTTTTATATTCGGCCATTGCCTCTTCCGCAAGCTTGGTATCCTGACGGTTACCTATGTAACGCGAATGGATCGTTCGGGCAAGGAAGACCTGCGCAATGCGTCCTTCGTCGGTAGTGCCCTGCGGGTCGCGTGCGGCGGCCTTGCGGAAAAGGTCCTCAGCCATTTCGAACTTGCGTTCTTTGTACGCGATAGAACCGTCGACAAGGTTCTTGCGCGACATCACCTTGTTGTAATAGGAACAATTAGTAGTTAGAAATACTGCTACTGTGACTAGTACAAATATTCCTAAACGAGAAGATCTCATTTCTAGACTCCATTTAGTACCCAAAATTTATGATACCGTGAGCGGGCCGCGAGTTAACGACGACCCTCTCGTATCGAGACGAATTTCTTATTCAGTCAGATCGTCTATCTGAAGGCCGATCGGCGATGCCTTAGCAACCTTCGCCGCGTCGATAACCTTTACGACGTCGCCATAACGCACCGAGGTAGGTGATTTTATAAACACCGTTTTCTCGACCTCGTTTGTGCCTTCGCGAAAAGTCCCGTTATTCTCACGCTGCTTGAATTGGTCTTCAAGCATAGCAGTAAGGGCGGAAGCATCGCTGACGTCGCCTGCCGGCTCGTTGTTTAGCGTTATGCCCTTGGTGTCTTTGTTGATCGCGATGACAAGCGTCAACGGGTTCGGTTTGACATCAAGATTCTGCTGCTCTTTCGGCTCAGCCGGAACCTTGGCTTCGAACCTGCTTGGCTTGACCGGCGTGATGATCATGAAAATGATCAAAAGCACCAGTAGCACGTCAATAAGAGGCGTTACGTTGATTTGTGGAGTTGCTCCATCCTTGGAGCCGCCTGCTGACATTCCCATATTTCAATACTCCTGAAATTCGACAAGAATCCGTTCGTGCAAAAAGCCAATGACTCTACTGAGCCTGAGGAGCAGCGCCGGTGGCGGCACCGCCTTTTTTCTTATCAGCCACGAGCCCGATCTTATCTATGTCCTGTTTACGGATGACGTCGATGGCTTCGACAACCGTTCCGTAGTTCACATCTACGCCGCTCTTTATGTAGACGATGCGCTTGTCCGGAGCCTTGTCTTTCATCATTGCCTGAACCTTTTCGCCGAGACGGTCCAGCGGGAACTGTTCTTTGCCGACATAGAAGTTGTTGTTATCCGGAATAGAAAGAACAACCGATGTGTCTTTCGTAATGTCGCCATCCTCGTCCGGGGCATTAAGTTCCCTGGGAAGATTGACCGTCACGCCCGACTGAAGCAGCGGCGTAACGATCATGAAAATGATGAGAAGAACGAGCATCACGTCCACCATCGGGGTAACGTTGATCTCCGAATTATACTCATCAGAACCGCCGATTTTTGCTCCCATAGCAGTTTCTCCTTACTAAAAATGCCTCAAGGATAGAATACTAGCCTTTGAGGGCTTTGGTGCGCTGCTTGATAAAGTAATCGACCAATTCCGATGCCGAGTTCTCCATTTCGACGCCAAAGCTGGTTACTTTGTTGGTGAAATAGTTGAACAGCCACACGGCCGGCACGGCCACAGCAATACCGAAAGCGGTTGCCACGAGGGCTTCGGCGATGGCTCCGCCGACCGCGGCGATACCAGCGTTCTCCGCCTGGGCCAAACCGACGAAAGCACCGATGATGCCCACGACCGTTCCGAAGAGTCCCACGAACGGTGCGGTCGAACCGACGGTAGCAAGGCCCGCGAGGCCGCGTTTAAGCTCAGCGGTCTTAACCGCAATCGCACGGTCAAGGGCTCGTTTCGAGGCTTCCATCTCATCAGCCGAAATATCCGCGCTGCCCTGATGGGCCGCAAACTCCTTCAAGCCGGAGGAAACGACCATTGCAAGATGCGAATCTTTGTGGCGGTCGCTGATGTTGATGGCTTCATCGATGTTGCTGTTCTTGAGCGCCATCGCAACCTTGGGTGCGTATTGGCGAGACTGTTGTTTCGCCTTGTTGTACGTCAGATAGCGCTCTATACCAACAGCGATAAGATACACCGATTGGATGAGCAGAATCCCGATAACTACCCAGCCAGGGATGGTCAAGCTCTTGACGATGTCATAGATCGTGAACGGGTTTTTACCGTCGCCCGCCAGCAAAGAAATAGGCCCAGGAAGTCCGATCCTAAAAGGCTTGCTAAAAAAGTCATGGTTTTTCCTCCAAAGAAATCGA
>CADEEU010000252.1:0-1731 GCA_902826385.1 uncultured Acidobacteriota bacterium
CCGCACGGACCGCCTACAACGAGGTGAAGCGGCACTTTTCTCGCGCGACAAGATCGGAAAGCTTACCCCTGGAATCCATCACCGAAGCCGCTCAGACCTCGATCGAGAAACAAACAGAAATCGAAGTTGCTTTACTGATCCAGCAAGTGTGGCAAGCAATTTGCCAGCTGCCTCTGCGGCAGCGTCAGTCATTGCTTCTTCATTCGCAAGATTTAATTATCTATTTTCTGCAAATTGGTATTACAGAAAAGCAGTTGGCAGAGATTTTGGATTTTAGTGAAAAGGATTGGAATCTTGTTTGTGATCGGTTGCCAATGGCTGATGCAGAAATCGCCGAACGTACTAGAGGAACAGCTGGATCCATCAAGAAGGCCAGGTACGAAGCACGAGTGAAACTCGAGGGATCGATACGAAAATGAATCCATCGGAGCACTTGACAAGAAATCAGATCGCGGCGTTCGGCGCCGGATCTCTCGCCACAAGTGACTCGCGCGTAGTCGGCGGGCATCTGGTCCGATGTGTGGAGTGCCGCAGCCTCCTGCCGACACCGGATCCAGCACGCGTCTGGACCGCCATTACGGAGGAACATGATTTCAACACGTCTCAGCCGTCTGCCGGTTCAGAAACGCCGGAGCTGTCGTACTCCCAGACACTCGCTGCATTCTTCGGTCAACGGAGTAGGTTGGCTTGGACGGGTGGCATGCTGGCCGTGATAGTCAGTCTGGCTGCGCTTTTTATCTTCACCCTGTCGAACCAACAAGAAGTTGATACCGAAGTGGCTCGTTTCTTCGAACTGGAGAATCCGATTTCGCCACCGACTGGAAAAAACGGGTCGGACGATACGGATGCGGGAGTTTCCATCGCCTCTAAACCTGGAGCTGAAGTCGCTTCAAGCTCGACGGATCGCGAGTCGGCTAGAAACTTGCGGAATACAAACGCAACCATAGGCGCAAAGGACAATCGAACGACGACCGGAGTTAAAAGAAGCATCGCTGCTACTAGGGGCGCGACTATCCCCTGCACTATTGGAAAAACGATCCTGATGGAACTCGGATCCGCTCAAACCGACTTGATACTTCGATGGAAACCGGTTCCGAAGGCGACGAGATATCACCTTTATGTATCGGACGATAACGAAATTCTTGTTGATGAATTCGAAACCCATAAAGAGACATCGTACACCCTGAAGAAGCCGCTCGATCCCTTAAAGGCTTACAAATGGAAAATCGTGATAACGCTTGAAAATGGGCAGAAGTTGTACGCGGACGCGCAGAAATTCACTGCTAAAGATTTTCACTCGTCGTTCAGTGGGTACAAGAGCAAGGCTCGGTCGGATACGCGTTGCCTAGCGAATGAGTGATAACAAGGGAGGTCGATGCTGAAGATGAGAGCTCCAAAAATAGTCCGAAAACAGAGTACCGTCAGGTACGCATTTCTGACGGCCCTGACATTTCTCCTGTATTCCCCAGTGCTGTCTCAGAACACCGACCTCTTTCCGGTACCCGAAACATATCAGGTCGAGGGGATTCCTCCGATCAAGAAATCGGAGGTTGAACATCTTTTCTTTGAACCAGGCACCGTCAGAAGCAATTTGATCTGGGACGCGGATCGAAAGAATCGAAGATTACTTGTCACTGATCAAACGAACAACATTTATCTTTTGACTTCTCCGATGGCTCAACCTGAAAAGCTCATCGAAAAGGTAGTGCCGAACTCTGTAAAGATGCGGAC
>CADEEU010000252.1:1741-5420 GCA_902826385.1 uncultured Acidobacteriota bacterium
AGAAAAAGACTTACACGAAACTAGTTTCTCTTACAGGTAAAGACGAATCCATTGACTATTTCATTTGGGGTCGGACTGGTAACGAAATTCTTTACATTCGAGCTGACTACGATCTGAAAAAAAGTACTCTGTGCACCTACGACTTCCGGCAGGAGCGATGCCTACCGACCGAAATGAAGGGCGTCTGGGAAGTCATGGACACGGAGGGAGATCAAGCTGTCTTGAAGTATTGGAAGGCGTCATCATCTCAACACCTTTACATCCTCGATCTCAAAACTGCCCAGTTGACGCCAGTCGATGAGAAGGCTAACTCTCGGAGAGCTTTTCTCGCGGGCGGACACCTCTTTTGGACGCCGGATGGAAACGAACTCTGCAAGAAAGATCCATGTGTGCTTTCGATGAACTTGAAATCGAAAAAAGTCTCACAACTACGGTTTCCTGAAAACCTGTTATCAATAAATGATGTGAAAGTTTCGGGAGATGGGAAGAGATTGTTAATTACGGGAAGTCGCGATGGAATAGATTTCTTACGGCTCTTTCAACTCAAAGGCAACAAGATCGCTCAGGAGTATCCACCGTTCCTACCCAATGCCTATGTGGTTTGGCATACGCGTTGGATGTCTCACAACGAAATCGTCTATACGATCGAGAATATTGGAAAGCCTGCTTCAATTCAGTCATTCAATATCGACACGAAGCAATTCACAGACTGGACAAAAGAAAAACTACCGCCCGTTCTCGAGAATAAAGTCTCGGCGCCTGAAGTTATCCGATGGAAGTCTTTCGATCAGCGAGAGATATCCGGATACATGATTCGTCCAAAGTCATCCGCAACGAAGTCGCCGGTTCTTATAGACATTCACGGCGGACCTCAAATACTCGACAGGCCATTGTTTAATTCGCAGGACATCCGACTCGCCTCAAATCTTGGCCTGACTATCATGCACACGAACATCAGAGGCTCATCGGGATTCGGTAAAGAGTTTATGGATGCGGACAACAAGGAAAAGAGAGCGGATGCTGTAAAAGACATGCGCGCTTTGCTTGATTGGATCGGCAAGCGGCCGGACCTCGATGCGGATAAGGTCTTCCTTCGCGGAGGAAGCTACGGAGGGTTCATTGCTCTTTCTACTGCCTTGCACGAACCAGAGCGGATCCGAGGCGTGATCGCTGAATATCCCTTGGTCTCGATTCGGGGAATGCTTGGGCAGAGCTGGGTGGATGAGTTTGCTAAGAACGAATACGGCGATCCGATGGACGAAAAGCTGATGGCGAGTCTGGATCAACTGTCCCCGCTGAACAACGCTGACAAGTGGAACAACGTTCCGTTGCTCTTAACTCGCGGAAAGCTCGACTCAAGAAATCCCGAGAAGGACGTGCTTGATCTGAGGAATCAGTTGAAAGCCCGCGGCTCCGACGTGTGGTTTATCTATTCGACAAACGACGGACACGGAGTTAGCGGAAGGTATGTCTTTGCTGCTGTCTATAAATTTCTGAAAACTAAAATTTAGAAGGAGAACTAACTATGAAGAAACGTCAATCATTCTTATGCATAGCTCTACTGTCAACGACTCTCGTTGCCAATGTATTCGCCGGCGGAGCCATTGGCACATCCACGAGCTTCCTGGACACCGTCTTTAACGCCGTGGTGTCAGTCTTTCGCGGCGATAGCTGCCCGGTTCGGCAATGTCAAGATTGCCGTCCGAATCAGGTACCAGACGAAAATGGTAATTGTAGGCCAAGAGAAGACTAGGCCGCGTTGGCTGCCATTCTTTGGGTTAGCAGGCCAGTTGATCGCGACTGGCTTGTTGCTTTGTTTCGTCTGCTTTTTGCCGGTCGCAGGTCAGTCCCGGGTGATCGATCTTGCCGGGTTGGAACTCGATAATGGAAACTACGCGAAGGCAGTTAAGCTCGCGCAAACCGTTTCTAATGGTGCGGGACCGAACCAGGCTATCGTGTCGGCTCTGGACACAATTCTGGTAGCGGAAATCGCCCAGCAAAAGTACGAAGAAGCCGCAAAGACCCTTGAAAAGTATGCAAAGCTGGTGGGTGGCAGCTCGGATCATCGCTCCCAGGCGAGGGTGTACCTACGCGCCTCAGACTTGTACAGATCGCAGCGTAAGTTTCCTGAGGCATTGAGACAGTCCAGGAACGCATTGAAAGCCGCGCCAAATGATCCCGAAACCCTCGCGTCCTATTACCTCAGTCTCGGACGAATTTTATTTACGTCGGGGTACGATCTTTCTGCGATCATTTGGCTGGAGAAGGCAGAGAAACTACTTGAACTAAAGCCGGTGAGCGCGGGGCAACTCGACACCTATCGATTCTTGAGCCTCGCGTGGTCATCAAAACTGAATTACCCAGCGGCACTGAAATATTCAGAAAAATTGATCGCCCTTGCGGCAGACTCGCGCTTCAAGCACAGATATCGTCAGTCCTTATTCGAAAATGCGACGTTATTAGCGTCGATTGGCCAAGGTCGAAAAGCACTGGCTGCGCGCGAAAAAGGATTGAAGCTATCGCTTGAAAACAAGAATGCAAACCAGGCGCGAAACTTTCTGGCCTCTCTGCTACTAAACTCCCTATATGACGGCGATCTGTCAAAGGCGTCAAGCTATTTGGACCAACTGAGGCTGCTCGATACAGATGGCGCGTTCGCATTTAACATTGAACTGGGTGGGGCAATAATTTCCGGGCTCACGGGACGCCGCGAACTATCGGAACAGCGCTTCAGCGAGTTAGAAAAAAAGACAATCAACTCACCGTTCATACTTCCGTCGTGGAAAAGGACAATCGCCGAGAAGAATAAAGACTGGGAACAGGTCATCCAACACAACCGTACGCTTTTGGAGCTAACGCTTGCACAAAATTTTCGTGAGGACCTGCCAGGTATCTATCTTTCTCTCGCGAGCGCGTACTTTCACCTCGGCCATACTGAAAAGTCAATTGAGTATCTGGAAAAAACCTTGTCACTTGTCGAGGCGATTCGCACTACTGACAGTAAGAATCTCTCCCTTGGATTGCTAGAAACCTATCACAAGGCGTACCGGCTGTTGGCTCAGGCGAAACTCGACCGCCCACTCGCGTCTTTCGAACTAATAGATTATTTGAAAGCTCGATTGTTGAAAGATCGGATAAATAATTCGGCGACGAGGGCTTCATCGGCCATCAATGAAGAGGTACGCCGGAAACTCGAACTATTGTCCTTAGATATGGTCGATAGTCCCGGTGACGACTCCGAAATCAGTAAACTGGAAACGTCATTCACTACCTACATTCCCGATACGATGATAGCTAGGCCGGACTTTTCACGATTGGATACGGTTCCCGAACTCGAGGAAAAGGCAGTTATTTCCTATCTCTTCACCTTGGACGAACGACTGATGGCATTCGTATGGGAGAAAGGAAAGGCAATTCGATCGGTGTACCTTCCAGGATCCGAGAGTGATGTCGCCGCAGACGTAACGACGACTGAACAAAAGATCAAAAACCGCATTTTCTTCAAGCGAGACGGTAAGGAGCTGTTCGACAAGCTGGTGAAGCCGCTGAACATTTCAGCGACGCATCTGGTTATCGTCCCCGACAAGCATCTGTGGAAGCTACCGTTTCAGGCGTTAAGCCCCGACGGCGGTAAATATCTGATCGAAGACAGAGTTATCAGCTACGCCCCATCCGTTTC
>CADEEU010000253.1 GCA_902826385.1 uncultured Acidobacteriota bacterium
TTGCTGGTTGCCGCCGGAAAGAGCCTTCGCTGTCAGTTCCGGCATCGGCGGACGGACGTCGAAATTTTCGATTATCCCAGTCACGCGCCGCTCGACCGCAGCCGAACTTATAAACCCAGACTTCGAAACCGGCGGACGATAGTGCACGCCAAGAATCGAATTTTCGGCCAGGTCGGAATTTAAAAACAGACCGCGTTTGTGTCGATCCTCAGGAATATGGGCGATCCCCAGTTCCTTTAATTTTCTCGCACCGATATTCGTAACGTCGCGGCCCTCGAAAACGACTTGACCGCTTTTCGGTTTTATCAGACCGGCCAAAGCTTCGATCAATTCCGTTTGACCGTTGCCTTCGATTCCGGCAATCCCGACGATCTCGCCCTCGCGGACATCAAACGAAACACCGTCAACTGCGGTCCCGTGACGGCCCGTGACCACAAGGTCTTTGACATCCAAAACCGTTCCCGATGGCTTCGCATCGGTCTTTTCCACTCTCAGCAGCACATCGCGCCCGACGATCATGCGGGCCAGGTCTTTGGCGTTCGTATCCGCCGTCCGCACATTTCCGACCGTCCGGCCGTCCCGCATTACGGTAACTTCGTCGGATATCGCCAGCACCTCATCCAGCTTGTGCGTGATGATGATGATCGTCTTGCCCTGTTCTTTCATTCGACGAAGAATGTTGAAAAACTCTTCAACCTCCTGAGGCGAAAGAACGGCCGTCGGCTCATCCAATACCAACAGATCGGCATTGCGATAAAGGGCTTTGAGCAATTCGACACGCTGCTGCTGACCTACCGAGAGGTCTTCTATGTAAGCAGCCGGGTTGATGTTCAGTTTTAGCTCATCGGAAAGCTTTTTGATTTCGCGATTTGCTTCGTCAAGATCGAGACTCACCGCCGAACCGGTTTCGGCGCCGAGAATAATGTTTTCGGCAACGGTCATCGTATCGACCAGCATAAAATGCTGATGCACCATACCGATGCCCAATGCGATGGCGTCATGCGGATTACGGATCGTAACCGGTTTGCCTTCCAGCAAAATCTCGCCGCGGTCCGGGTTATAAAACCCATACACGACCTTCATCGCAGTCGACTTCCCTGCCCCGTTCTCGCCGACGATCGCGTGGATTGTAGCTTTGTTCACGATGAGCGAAACGTCTTCGTTCGCGACGCAATCACCAAAGGCTTTGTGTATATTTCTCAGTTCGAGCATAAGAAATTTTTGATTGTAAGTTCCCAATTATCACTTGACCATCAATATAAATAACCGTCAATTTACAATTGAGAATTCTTTGAGTTGCTGTTTTGCAGGCAGCCTCAGATTAGAGTCGTATGCGAAAAACAATCACTTCGCCATCGCATCCGCAACTCTTATTTCTCCAGTGGCGATCTTCGCTTTTGCGGCTTCGGTTTTGTCGATCACGTCCTGCGGAATTAGCGGGCGGTTGAATTCATCCATTGAGTAGGCGACGCCGTCCTTGTCGAGGCCGAATACGTGAAAGCCGCCTTTAAAGTTTCCGTCGAGCACTTCCTTCACCGCGTCGAAAACGGCATTATCAACGCGTTTTACCATCGATGTCAGCACAAATCCCGGCTTGACGCCGTTCTGGTTGGAATCGACGCCGATGACAAATTTATTCGCTTCGCCTTTATCGTTCTTTCCGTATTGCTCGACCGCGTCGAACGCTCCTAACCCCGAATTGCCCGCTGCGGTAAACAGTACGTCGGCGCCTTTTTCTATTTGGTTAAGCGCCAGTTCCTTGCCCCGGCCTGGGTTATTCCATGCTCCGTCCGTGACGCCGACGTAGTTCGTCACGACCCTTATGTTCGGATTGACGTATCTGGCTCCTTCCTCATAACCGGTCGCAAACCTGTGTATCAGCGGAATGTCCATGCCGCCGACAAAACCAAGCACACCGGTCTTCGATTTAGACGCGGCGATCATCCCGACGAGAAACGATCCTTCGTGTTCGCGAAATACCAGCGACGCGACGTTCGACTTTGGAGTCTTACCGTCTTTTTCGAAAATGACACCGTCGATGATCGCAAACTTGATGTTAGGGTAATCATCCGCAACCTTCTGCATTATCGGCCCTTGAGCAAAACCGACGCCGACGATCAGGTCGAAATTACGCTCGGCAAACGCACGCATCGCGGGTTCGATGGATGTCGGGTTGCCGGGCTCTACGTCGTAAAGGCAGATGTTCAGCTCTTTCTCGGCACGTTTAACGCCTTCCCATGCGGCAGCGTTAAATGAGCGGTCGTTTTTGCCGCCGATATCGAAAACGATACCGACCTTTATGTTGCAGCCCTCACGTTTTGCATCCGCCTGGGTGCCGCACGACGAGACAAAAAGCGCGACAAGAAGCAACGCTCCCGCAGCGATCGACTTGAAACTCTTATTTGAAGAAATCATTTTGATTTAGATGCGCTCCCTAAGAGTAACGGCAACCTTGATTTTGGGCAAGACTCAGAAAAGCAACAGCGCCCGTGGTCGATATTCCGTCGTATTGCGGAACGGCGCTGGTTGACATTTCGATGCCGAAATTTAAAGACTAGAGTGAATGGATAGGTTAATTCAAGGAACGGCCGCGGACGGGACAATACGTGTTTTCGCGGCCATAACTACCGAAATTCTTCGCGAAGCCGTACGGCGGCACGAGACTTCACCGACCGTTTCGGCGGCTTTTGGGCGTGTCCTAACCGGGACGCTGCTGCTGGGTTCGACATTCAAGGATTACGACCGTCTGACGGTAAAGATCGATTCGAACGGTCCGGTCGGCGGAATCATTGCGGAAACCACCGGCATCGGCACCGTTCGTGGCTATGTTAAAAACGCGAATGCCGAACTTCCGCCGGCGGGTAACGGCAAATTCAACGTCAGCGGCGTCGTAGGCGAGGGCACGTTTTACGTTATTCGCGAATCAGGTTTCGACATCGGTCTTCACAAAGAGCCGTACGTCGGTTCCGTCCCGCTTGTATCTGGCGAGATCGCCGAAGACTTTGCTTACTACCTCGCGAAATCGGAGCAGATACCTTCCGCGGTTTTGCTCGGGGTTCTCTTAAAAAGCACCGAGCCGTTCGTCGCCGCTTCCGGCGGAGTGCTGATCCAGATGCTGCCGGGCGCGAACGAACACATCATAACGATGATCGAGGACACGATACGCCACGCACCGCACATTACCTCTTCGATTGCGGACGGAGCCGGGCCGGAAGACCTGCTTCGGATCGCTTTGGGTGAGGTGGATTTTGATGTTCTCGATGAGAAGGAAGTCGAATTTCGATGTAATTGCTCGATGGAAAAAGCAGTCGGACTGATCGGTTCGCTCGGAAAAACTGAGGTCGAATCGATGCTCAATGAAGACAAGGGAGCTGAGATGAATTGCGGCTTCTGCAATGAAAATTACCGGCTTTCCGAGTCCGACCTAGAGGATATTTTACGGGCGGAAACGCGAGTGTGAAGTCTGCGCGGAGGGTTGTGACGCGAATAACAGTGCAAATACGGTGAGGATTGTACACTTTCGGAGCATTTTTTTGAGTCAATTCCAACGCTTTCTGCGCGGTAAGCCTCTTAATTGCAAAACTTACTCCGAAATCGAGCGGTAATCGCCCCGAAAATAGAGTAACGGGTCACCGTCATGAACATTTGCCTTTTCGACTTCCCCGACGAAGATCGAATGATCACCGCCGTCGTAGGCGGTGGTTATTCTGCATTCGAGGGTTGCCAGGCAGCCAAGCAAAACCGGGATGCCGTCGATGCCCGCATCAAACCGGACTGTGTCAAATTTGTCTTCGATCTGTGACGCGAACCGCTCCGACGATTCCTGCTGATCGGCGCTCAGCATATTGACGACGAATGCCCTAGACCATTCAAGCGCCAGATGGCTGCCGGTTGTCTTCTCTACGCATATAAGCACGCGCGGCGGATCCAGCGAAAGTGAACAGAATGCTGAAACAGTGATGCCGTGAAACCTGTCTTCTTCGTCACGCGTGGTTACGACGGTCACACCGCTCGGAAAGAGGGGCAGCGCGGCCCGGAACTCGTCGTTGGTGACTGGCATCGGCAATTGAAATTTAACCTATCAAAACGTAAATCGCAAAAACCTGCGGGTTTGCTCGGGGGCTTTTGAAATGCTTGTCCGGTTTGACGATAATTACCCGGTGACAAATCATTTAGACACATTTCTGGATGAATCGATAAGACTTGTCGATGAGTCACTCGACAAGTTGATACCGGCCACTGATGTTGCGCCCTCGCGGCTTCATGAAGCGATACGCTGGAGTCTTTTCGCGGGTGGCAAACGATTCAGGCCCGCACTTGTCTTTGCCGTAGGCCGCACCTTCGATGCCCCGATAGAAAAGCTTCTCAGGACCGCATCGGCCGTCGAGATGATCCACACCTACTCACTGATCCACGATGATCTGCCGTCAATGGACAACGACGACCTCAGACGCGGCCGCGAGACTTGCCACAAGAAGTTCGACGAAGCAACCGCGATCCTTGCCGGCGACGTGCTTGAAACGCTCGCCTTTCAGGCCGTGGCCGAAGATAAGACGCTCTCGGCGGAAATGCGTATCGTGCTGATCGCCGAGCTTGCCCGGGCCGCCGGGACGCCACATGGCATGGTAGCCGGACAGCAGCTCGACCTTGAGGCAGAAGGCCAGGCGGTATCTGTAGATCAGGTCGAAGAAATACACCGGCGAAAGACCGGTGCATTAATCGCGGCCTGCGGAAAGGCCGGGGCGATAATCGGCAAAGGCGATGCTGCCGAGCTGGACGCGATCTCCACATACTCGTCCAAACTTGGGCTGTTGTTTCAGATCACCGACGACCTCCTGGATGTGACCCAGACGACCGAAGACCTCGGCAAAACAGCCAGAAAGGACATCGCGGCGAATAAAGCCACATACCCGAGCGTATTTGGGATCAAAGAATCGAGCGCTCTCGCTGCCTCGCTTTGCGAAGAAACTATTGCAACCCTTAACCGAGTTGATCGCCCGACAACATTGCTGGCCGAGATTGCGACGCATATTCTGGAGCGTGGCTCTTAATGAAGCCGTCTCACGAGCAAAACTTGACATCACGACTTCAAATTCGTAGGATTGGGGTTCGCCTTTTTCCGGAAAAGGCCGGATATTTGTACAAGCAATCCGAAAAGGACAAGGCGGCGAACAGCCGCATGCACAAGATTTACGGGCATGTACGTCAATTGGTAGACAGCCTCCCTTACAAGGAGGAAGTTAGGGGTTCGAGTCCCTTCGTGCCCACCAGTAGTTAGAGGTAAAGGTAAAAAGGCAAACGCCTGATTCCTGTTTTTGCCTATTACCTTTTCGCTTTTGCTTTTTCCACGCGGGGTCGTAGTTCAGTTGGTTAGAACGCCAGCCTGTCACGTTGGAGGTCGCGGGTTCG
>CADEEU010000254.1 GCA_902826385.1 uncultured Acidobacteriota bacterium
TTGGTGATCGGCGAACGCCCGCCGAGTGTCACCATCTGAGCACGTTTGTTACCGATATACGACGAAGTCGGATTTGTGCGTCGGCTCAAGTACTGGTTGCCCTGTAGCATTCGATCGACCATGTCCGCCGAATCGCGATTCAGATCGCCACTTTGTTTCTGGACCATTCCCATCATCGCACCGCGCGTCAGGCCTTGGTCACCGTAGGCACCGGTCGGCGCAAATTGAGCATCATCCTGCGAACCAAATACTTTCCAATTCGACGGATAATTTAGCTGAACTCGATCGCCAGTGTATGTCAGAACTCGATTCGACGGATACGCGACGCTTGCCGAGTATTTGCCGCCGGCGGTCGGGTTCTGCGCACCTTCGGCGCTCTTTTGGATCTCAGCCATCGTTCGCGCCTTTGGCATTCCGCGAAGCTTTGTCTGAATACGCGTAAAATCGCGAGTGATCTTGATCGGTTCGGGACTGACATTTAGCATATCAGCTTCTTTATTGATGTTGTTGTAACGATTGCCTGGATCTGGGTGACTCGACAACCACTGAGGCATTCCGCCGCCTTTGCGTTCGCCTTCGATCGTTTTGAACATATTCGCGAGATCGCGGGGATCGTAACCGGCGGCGGCCATTATCTGAGCACCGAGAACGTCGGCGTTCGTCTCTGCTGAACGGCTGTATTTTGTCATCCAAGCCGCCGCACCGACAGCACCGAGCTGAGCTCCGGCTTCGCCTCCCAAAACCGCTCCGCCGAGGATCATGCCGAGCATTCCGAGCTGATTCCCCAAACTCCCTTGTTTTGTTGCGTTAGAAGTTGCGTGCCGCAATGCAACGTGGACGATCTCGTGTGCCATCACGCCGGCCATTTCGCCTTCGTTTTTGGCGGCTTCGATCATTCCGCGGTTTACATACATTGGGCCGCCCGGCAATGCAAAAGCATTGATATCGCTGGCATTTACGACCTTAAACCTGTAATCGAAGGCGGGCTGCCGGAACTGCGGAGGGATGGCGGAAACCAGTCGTTCGCCAACGCTTTCGACATAGGCCTGTGCCTGAGAATCGTTAAGGACCGGAAACTGTTTTTCGACCTGTCTTGAGGCATCGTTACCAAGTTTAACGTCGTCCTGCACCTTGTATTTGTTTTTCGGAAGCGTTACGCGTGTCTGGGCAACCGATGCAATAGGTACTATCGCAATTACCCACAACATCAGAGCCGCAACCGACGCTCTGCCAATAATTTGTTTTCTCATCTAACCCTCCTCGGTGGTTTTGGGAACAATACTATGAAAACAGCGGTGAAACCGCAATTGGGAAGAGGCGGAGATTGGATGAAAGTATAGCTGCGTCACGTTGCCGAAATCAGGCTCGCCTTGCGGTGTACTGTTCAACGCCGCCCGTATCCGGTCGATAAGATCGACGGCGCCCCTGGAATCCAGTTTCTGACGATGCTTCTTTTCTATCAGAAACGCGACGGCAAGGTCGTTGCCAAGATCGTTTAGAAGGTCCATAAATTTTTGTTCGAGCGGATAGGCTAGAGTCTAGCCTAAGTCCAAACCGAATGCCAAAGTCGTCAAGGGGATTTTTCAGCATATGGAAGGCGTGTTAATACCGTGTTACCGAAATGTTAAATCAGGGCGGAAGCAATTTCGTTTACAGTTCGATTTAAAGATAATTTAACCTCTTTGGACGCTTTATTTCCTATAATCTTGGCATATTTTCCAGTCGGATCATGAAACCAGCGTCCGGGTTTAATAGCTTGGGAGATCAAAATGCACCTAATCAAAACATTTCTTATTACCATCGGCATTTCGTTGACCTTGATCGGCTGCAGCGGACAGAAAATTGGGGATGGGCCTTCGACGGCCTCCAGCGGTTCTTCCATAAGGCTTCAGGGTTCAGGAGCAAGCTTTCCAAAACCGATTTACGAAAAATGGGTGAATGAGTACGGTAAAGCAAACGCGAATATAAAGATCGACTATCAGTCGACCGGTTCAGGTGCCGGTCAAAAGGCCTTGCTTGCAAAAACCGCGGACTTCGGTGCGTCGGACGATCCGATGAGCGACGAAGATCTGAAATCCGCAGGTGCCGAGGTTTTACATATTCCTACTGTTCTCGGTGCGGTTGTGCTTACTTATAATCTCGAAGCCGTCAAAGAGCCTCTGAAGCTTTCGGCGCAGAATGTCTCGGACATCTATCTTGGAAATATCAAGAAGTGGAACGACGAGCGGCTGAAAAAAGACAACCCCAACGCCGCTTTGCCTGATGCCGATATCCTGCCGGTTTATCGTGCGGATTCCAGCGGAACTTCGGCTGTGTTTACCGATTTTCTTTCAAAGTCGGTTCCCGAGTGGAAGGACAAGGTCGGGATGAACAAGCAGCCAAGCTGGATCACAGGCGTGGGAGTAGGAGCAAAAGGTAATGACGGCGTAATGGGCCAGGTCAAACAGACGCCGAACTCAGTCGGCTACGTTGAGCTCACCTTTGCAAAAGCAAACAATCTTCCGACGGCTTTGGTAAAAAACAAGGCGGGTGAGTTCGTCGAAGCCTCATTGGATACAGTGTCGGCTGCCGCCGCTGCGTCGGTTGCGTCGATGCCGGACGACCTTCGGACCCAGATTACTAACGCCGACGGAAAAAATGCCTATCCGATATCGAGCTACACTTACATTCTTGTCTATAAGGACCAGCCGGACCCAACCAAGGGTAAAGCAGTCGCCGATTTTCTGTGGTGGGCTATTCATGACGGTGAGAAATTCGTAAAGGAACTTCATTATGCTCCGCTGCCGTCCGAGGTCGTGAAAAAGGTCGAAGGAAAGATCAATTCGATGACGAGCGGCGGAAAGGCCCTGCGTCAGAGTTAGCCGCCCGGGTGAGTGAGAGAGGGAAACAGGATATTACCTTTCATGTTTACCTGTCTTTCTTGTTAGCTAAGCTCAGCGTCGCACCGTCTCCGCGGTAGAAGTCTTCATGGCACAGACAGGCGCCTTCGGCGATAAAATTTTCCGCATCGTTTTGCTGATTGCGGCCTCCAGCATTTTGCTGATCGTGGCTGCGATCTTCTTCATGATGGTGCAGAACTCGCTGCCGACGCTTGAACGGTTTGGAATAGGGTTTTTGTTCGGCGGCGAATGGAAGCCGGCGCAGGAAGAGTTCGGGGCGTTGCCTTTCATTTACGGCACGGTTGTTTCGTCCCTTATCGCACTGGCCCTTTCGGTGCCTATTTCGGTCGGCATCGCGATTTTTTTGGTTGAACAGGCTCCCAGGTATATTGCCCGTCCGATTGCTTTCATGGTCGAGCTGCTGGCGGCAATACCGTCGGTCGTTTACGGCCTGTGGGGAATTTTCGTGCTCGCCCCTTTCATTCGAGAATATCTGGGACCGTTTCTGCAAAATTATCTCGGATTTGTTCCGCTGTTTCAGGGCCGTGTAACTGGAATCGGAATGCTGACTGGCGGGACGATCCTCGCATTAATGGTTACGCCGATAATCACGGCGGTTGTCCGTGACGTGCTGGAAGCCGTGCCGACGACGCAGCGTGAAGCAGCCCTCGCGCTCGGCGCCACCAGGTGGGAGACAACCCAGATCGTCCTGGGCAACGCGGCATCGGGCATTGCGGGCGCGGTTGTTTTGGGACTGGGTCGGGCGATTGGCGAGACAATGGCTGTGACTATGGTCATCGGAAATTCGCCGCAGATATCTGCTTCGCTTTTCGAACCGGCGAATACTATTGCATCGCTTCTTGCGGCAAACTTTGCCGAAGCGACCGACAAGGTCTACCTGAGTGCGTTGATTGAAATCGGGCTCGTGCTGTTTCTGGTAACTTTTGTCGTCAACGCTTTTGCAAAGCTGCTGATCATGAAGGTCGCGGGCGGCACGAACAGTGCGAAACATGTTTAGATTCAGAAGTTAAGGTGGAAAATACAGCAGCAAACTCAAACCGCCGCCGCCGGCTTGTTAACAGCATAATGACAAGCCTGACGGCGATTTGCGCGGTCTTTGTCACCGGCGTACTGCTTTTGATAATCGGCTATATCGCGGTCCGCGGGGTTTCGTCACTGAGCTTTCAGTTCCTTATCGACACGCCGAAGCCGGTCGGCGAAGGCGGCGGCATCGGCAACGCAATCGTGGGCTCTGCGATAATGACGCTGCTGGCGGCCGTGATCGGGCTTCCTGTCGGTATTGCGGCCGGCGTGTACCTTGCGGAATACGGCAAAAACTGGTTTGGGAACACGGTTAGATTTATCTCCGACACGCTGATCGGTATACCTTCGATTATCATTGGCATCTTTATCTACACGCTTGTGGTTGTGCCGATGGGAAGACAGTCTGCCCTGGCGGGCGGCTTGGCGCTGGCGGTAATCATGATACCCATCGTAGCTAGAACGACCGAGGAAATGATCAAGCTCGTCCCGAATTCGATGCGTGAAGGAGCCCTTGCCCTTGGAGCACCGCAATGGCGGGTTTCGATGAACATAGTCCTGCCGGCGGCAGCATCGGGAATTGCTACGGGTGCAATGTTGGCGATCGCCCGCATTACCGGCGAAACCGCACCGCTGCTGTTTACCGCGCTGAACAGCCGCTTTTACAATTTTTATTTAGATCAGCCGATGTCCTCGTTGACCGTTCAGATCTTTAATTACGCAACCGGCCCATTCGAAGTAGAGCACGCGATGGCATGGGCGGCAACGCTGATTCTGGTTGCAACGATCCTGTTGATAAATATTCTGGTCAGAACGCTAACTCGGAAAAGGTTTTAATTTCAAAATGAATGACGGACGCTCGTCGTCGGCAGTGACGCAAAGCAGCAAAATAAGCATTTCGCACCTTGATTTCTATTACGGCAAGGCCCAGGCCCTGTTCGATATAACGCTCGAAATACCTGAGCGCCAGGTGGTCGCGTTCATCGGGCCCTCGGGCTGCGGAAAATCGACTTTCCTGAGAACGCTGAACCGCATGAACGACACGATCCCTATCGCTCGCGTCGAGGGCGAGGTTTTCATCGACAGCGAAAATATCTATGCACCGGGAACGGACGTTGTAGCTTTGCGAAGAAAGGTCGGAATGGTCTTTCAAAAATCGAACCCGTTCCCGAAATCGATCTTTGAAAACGTCGCCTACGGCATTCGCATCAACGGGATACATTCAGGCAAGTCCGACCTGAACGCAAGAGTCGAAAAAGCGTTGCGCGATTCGGCCCTGTGGGAGGAGGTCAAAGACAGGTTAAACACGTCGGCCTTCGGGTTGTCGGGAGGCCAGCAGCAGCGGCTTTGCATCGCTCGTGCGTTGGCTGTTCAGCCGGACGTGGTCCTTATGGATGAACCCGCGTCGGCCCTTGACCCGATTGCGACGCAAAAGATCGAAGAGCTAGTCGTTGAGCTAAAACGCAGCTACACGATCGTGATC
>CADEEU010000255.1 GCA_902826385.1 uncultured Acidobacteriota bacterium
GCGTAACCCAGTTGATAATTTGATATGGGTCGGCAATGTCGCAGGTCTTGCAGTGAACGCAGTTCGAGAAGTTGACCTTCAACTCGGGCCGTTGGGTCTTTTCGCTGTACTCCATTTCATAAACGGCGGCCGGGCAGAATTTCTGGCAAGGATTTCCAAATTCCTCGGCGCAACGCGTCGCACAGAGTTCCGTATCGACTACGTGAAGATGCGACGGCTGATCTTCGTCGTGAGAGACGCCAGCGTGATAAACGTCGGTTACTTTGTCGAAGATCGTCTCTTTGTCGAATTTCAAATCGGCGTAACGCGTGTGATCGGTGTGGCCGTGGCGGTCGTTGATGTGCTGCATCCGCTCATGGCCGGCGATGTGGTGCTCTTTTGGCATAAAGCCCCACGCGAGACCCTTTGTCATAAACTGCAAACCCGTGTTTATCAACGCCGACCAGCGTCCGCTTTGAAACGCACCGTGGAAATTGCGCACGGGATGAAGCTCGTCATAGATCCAGCTCAGGTTAACTTTTTCGGCAAAATGCTTGAGAGTATTCGACGTAAAATCGCCGTGCTGGAACGCACCGATGATAGTTTCGGCCGCGAGCATCCCGCTTTTCATTGCGGTGTGAATTCCCTTGATCCGCTGGCCGTTCAGGAACGAAGCACAGTCGCCGACCAGCAGCACGCCGTCCGCGTAAAGCTGCGGCATCGTGTAATAACCGCCGGCGTTGATCGTCTTGGCTCCGTACTTCAGCATTTTGCCGCCTTTAAGAATCTCGGCAACTTTTGGGTGCGTTTTGAATTTTTGAAATTCGGCGTGCGGATCGATTGTCGGATCTAAGTAGTCCAGACCGGTCACGTAACCGATACTGATCGCGTTGTTCTTCAGTCCATATATCCAGCCGCCGCCGTACGTTTTTGTATCGGATGGGAACCCTAGTGTATGTACAACGCGGCCTTCGGGAAACCGGCCGGCAGGAACTTCCCACAACTCTTTTACGCCGAGCGAGAATACCTGTGCTTCCTTGCCTTCATTCAACCCCAACCGTGCCGTCAGTTGCTTTGCCAACGATCCGCGTGAGCCTTCGCCCAGGACCGTGACCTTTGCCAAAAGATCGACGCCGGGTTCGAAGTTGCCTTTCCGATGTCCCTCCTTATCAATTCCCTTGTCACCTGTCCGCACGCCGATAACCCGCTCGTGATCGTCGTACAACACCTCGGCAGCAGGAAATTCAGGAAAGATGTTGATGCCGGCCTCTTCGCATTTTTCGGCCAGCCATTCGCACATCTTCGATAGGCTAACAATGTATTTGCCCTTGTTTTTGAGAGGCGGCGGAACTATTGGCGGTTGTATCGCTCTGTTTTTGGTCAGATACCAAAACGCGTCCTCGGTCACTACGGTATCCACCGGACAGCCCTGTTCGAGAAAATCCGGCATCAGCTCGCGTATCGCGATCGGATCCATCACCGCACCCGACAGGATATGAGCCCCCACGTACGGCCCTTTTTCGACGATACCGATCTCGATGTCGCCGACCTTGTTCCCGTGCAGCAACCCGCGCTCTATCCGCTCATCATGCTCCGCGATGCTGTTCTTCAAGTGCAAAGCCGCCGCCAAATTCGCCGGTCCAGCCCCGACAAACACCACGTCCATCTCGATCTGTTCGCGTTCGATCATACAATTTACGATTTAAGTCATTGCCTGAATTCTTAGCAAAGTGTATCAGACGATTCCGGCATTGTGGAGCGACCCGTGAGAGTGACCGCGTTGTTTGCTCGGTCGATTCCAAGTTCATGCCTTGTACAGAACGAAAACGGAGTTTCCTAGGTCTTAAACTGCTCGATGTAGCCGTTGAGGTCTTTTTGGAGATCTTTGTGTCGGTTGTAACCGCGTAGTGTTATGAGGTCGAGGAGGCGGCGAGCGTCTTCGACCTCGTTTGGCGATGCGGCGTCTAGTAAATTCTGGAGATCGATGATGTCCTTTATGCGGGTTTTAGGGTTTGCGGAGAGTACCTTCAAGGCGATCAACGACGAACGCGATGCAACCTGAGGGGTAAGTCCGGCAAAAATTTCGATCTTACTTGAACCCTCAACCACCTCGCGTTCGATTCCGGTGGAAGCAAAAAGCAGATCAACAAAAACCTCTCGCTCACCTACAGAGATCATCCTCACAGTAGCCAATCGTCCTGACTCGTCACTATCGAGAAGCACTTCCGCCCGGTAACCTAAACTGATCAGAGATCGAACTATGGATTCCGCCTCAGCATCGTCATTCACGACCACCGCAAGATCCAAATCGTTTGTGGTTCGGACAACGGATCGGAACGATACTGCTATTCCGCCAACAACGGCGTATTTCACACCCATTTTATTAAGGCGTGCCGCAGCGGTTCGGGTGTGTTCCTCAAGATGTCGAATAGGTCGGATGTTTATTTGAATCGGGAAAGATCACCTATGCGGCCGACGCCATCGCCAAACTCAGCTCCGGGTCGGTCTTTAAGCCACTTGCAGATCTCGATCTCAATCTGCTCAGGCGTAATATTTGGATTCTTTTCTTTGAGCCTAAAGACAAAAGCTCGCTCGGCGAGTTGTTGAAGTTCGCTGATCATTTCGAAAGTCGCAATGCCGTTTTCCACACTACGATTTTACCATAAAAAAAGCGTCTTTTCGCGGCATAAATGCGTGACGTTAACTGAACAGGTGAGCATCGCAAGCCCAGCCGATTACGACGCAAATTGCGCTTTCAAAGTCTCCGTATACGGCGCTTTCGCAACTCCTTTTTCCGTAATGATCGCTGTCACCAGGTCATTCGGTGTCACATCGAATGCATAATTAGAAACACCGACGCCGAGCGGCGCTAGTTGATTTTCCTTGATATGCGTCACTTCGCGTTCGTCACGTTCTTCGATGGGTATGTCTTCGCCGGTTGGGCAGTTCAGATCGACGGTGGAGAGCGGGGCCGCGACGTAGAACGGGATGCCGTGGCGATGAGCAAGAACCGCGACCATGTAGGTGCCGATCTTGTTCGCGACATCGCCGTTTGCGGCGATGCGGTCGCTGCCGACCACGACGGCGTGGACGCCTCCCTTTTTCATGATGTGGCCGCTCATGTTGTCTGTGATTAGCGTGACAGGTATGTCGTCTTCCATCAGCTCCCACGCGGTCAGGCGCGCTCCTTGAAGGTAAGGCCGCGTCTCGTCGGCGATAACCGAAACTTTCTTTCCCTGATCGACCGCTCCGCGGATAACGCCGAGCGCCGTTCCCCAAACGCCACCGGTCGCTAGTGCTCCCGCATTGCAGTGAGTAAGAACGGTGGAGTTGTCGTCCAGCAATTCGCCGCCGAATTGAGCGATTAATCTTTGCGATTCGATATCCTCGTCATGGATTGCCTTCGCATCGTCCAGGAGAATCTGCTTTATCTCGCTGACCGACTTCCCTTCCGACTTCGCTTTCTGAAAAGTTCGCTTCATGCGGTCCAGCGCCCAGAACAGATTCACTGCGGTCGGCCGCGTTTTTGCAAGCACGTCCGAAGCAAAATCCAATTCTTCTTCCAGATCGTCGACATTCGTCCCAACAAATGTCTTTGCGGCTAAAGCAACACCGTAAGCCGCCGAAACGCCGATAGCCGGGGCACCGCGAACGACCATGTCCTTGATGCCGGCGGCGACCTCATTATACGTCCGCAGCGTCAGCCACTTTTCCTCCGTTGGCAAAAGCCGCTGGTCCAGCATCGAAACACCTTCGTCGGTCCACTTAACAGGAATGATATTGAGTTTCATAATAAGGTCAGAGTCCAAGCTGCAGCTTGCTTTCAGTGCGGTAAGACAAGCTGAAGCTTGAACTCTGAACTAAGGATTTTACGTAAAATTGACAACCTAAACAAATATGAAACTTTAACCGTGGTTACTTAGCTTCATGAATCTTTTGGCTCGAGATAAAATACAGACATGCCCCGCGAACTCCTAGATGGCCGGCTGATCGTGAAAGTCGGTGACATAACCGAAGAGAGTGTTGACGCAATTGTGAACGCCGCGAACCGAACATTGCTCGGCGGAGGCGGTGTGGATGGAGCGATCCATCGCAAAGGCGGACCGGCGGTTTACGAAGCCTGTAAACGCATACGCGAAACCGAACTACCAGACGGCCTGCCGACCGGTCAAGCCGTTATCACGACCGGCGGAAATCTATCCGCCCGCTACGTCATTCACACTGTTGGGCCGATTTACGGACACAACGACGGACGCGACGCCGAATTCCTCGCCGATTCATACCGAAACTGCCTGAAGCTCGCGGTCGAAAACGACCTGACCTCGATCTCTTTCCCTTCCCTCTCAACCGGAGCCTTCGGATACCCAAAGCACGAAGCCGCTCCTATCGTATTTGAGACCATTAGAAATGAACTCGAGCTTTTGCCCGAGACGATTTTTGTCCGCCTTGTTCTGTTTTCTCAATCCGACGCTGAAACTTTTGTCCGGCACGCTCGAATTCCTGTCTAAACCTCTTGCCTTGTGATTTGCCTACGTGCGCTCCATTCGATATAGTTTTCGGATACTTTGCTCGCTTGTGCAACAAAGTTGCTTTATCACATATGAAGGAGTTTGAATCGACGGATTTGAGCAATTCCCAATCTGCAGCCGCGCGGTCGGCTGAACGAAATACAGGAGAGTACTTTTCGGCTAAGCGGCGTTTGGTAGAGCCGCTTTCGGCGTTAAACGATCTTTCCATGAACTTTTACTGGTCGTGGATGGCCGACGGCGCCGAGATCTTCCGCGAGATAGACCCGA
The DNA here is from genome assembly GCA_902826385.1 of uncultured Acidobacteriota bacterium. GTDB lineage: Bacteria > Acidobacteriota > Blastocatellia > Pyrinomonadales > Pyrinomonadaceae > OLB17. Next base: position 4,776 of record CADEEU010000255.1, read on the forward strand.
CACTCTGGGAAAAGTGCGAGCAAAGTCCGCGGCTGTTTTTGAAGTCTATCGGTGAGTTGCGTCTGCTGCAAAAATCGACCGATCTTACTTACGTCGAACGCCTCCGCAAATTCAAAACCAGATCAGATTCTTACCTGGCCGAAGGACCCAAATCCTTCGGAAAGGTCACACCGGAGAATCCCGCAGCTTATTTCTGCGCGGAATACGGCGTTCACAATTCGCTGCCGACGTATTCCGGCGGCCTCGGCATTCTGGCCGGCGATCACCTTAAATCGGCGAGCGACCTGAATGTTCCGCTTGTGGCGATCGGGCTTCTTTACCGCTACGGTTACTTTCGGCAAACCATCGCCCACGATGGCTGGCAGGCCGAGGATTATCTCGACGTTTTCGATTCCGAGCTCGCGCTCACGCCTGTAAACGACGCGAACGGCGAGCGGATACATGTGGCGGTCCACATTCGCGGACGCGAGGTTCTGGCGCAGGCGTGGCTGGCCCGGGTCGGGCGCAAGTTCAACCGCGCCTGCGGCGGGCTGTTCGTCGCGATCGGCATCGCGTTGCCGATCCGGAGTTGAGCATGCTCGAGTCGATTGCGACGGTCTTCGTGATGCT
>CADEEU010000256.1 GCA_902826385.1 uncultured Acidobacteriota bacterium
CGGCTACATCCGTTTCAATATGTGGGTGATTCCGCAGATGACAAAGCTGCGAAAAGCCGTGGCCGATTTTGCAGGTGCACGCGCCATCATTGTCGACCTTCGGGGAAATCCCGGCGGTGTCGGCGGTATGGCTCCGGGTTTGGCCGGTCTGTTGTTTAAGGAAAAAGCATCGTTAGGTTCGATGCGGACGCGCGGCGGTTCGATGGAGTTTGTCGCCTTTCCGCAAGCCGATCCGTTTACCGGCAGGATAGTCGTATTGACCGATCATGGTACCGCTTCGACCAGCGAAGTGTTCGCCGCCGGTATGCAGGAAACGGGACGCGCGACCTTGGTCGGAGAAACATCGGCCGGTGCCGTGCTGCCTTCGGTTTTTGAAAAACTGCCGACCGGACACCTTTTTCAATACGCGATATCGGATTATCGCTCGCCGAATAATATACTTATCGAAGGCCGCGGAGTCATACCCGATATCGAGGTCAAACAAACGCGTGCGGCCCTGTCGTCCGGTAAAGACGCCCAACTCGATGCGGCCATTAGGCTGTTGTCCGAATCAAAAACGGCCGCTGCTCGGTTTTGAAAAACTCTCGCAACAATCTGCGTACAAAATAAATCATGAGAATTAAACCACTGGTCTTGTCCATTATCTTGCTGTCGTTATCGATCTCCGTTTTCGCACAAAAGCCGGACACAAAAACTTCCGAACCGGTGAAAGCGGCCAAGCTTCCGACAGTTAAAGAAGTTCTCGACAAATACGTCAAAGCGCTCGGCGGACGCGAGGCGATAGAAAAAATAAAGTCGCGTACATCCACCGGTACCATCGAATTTGTGCCGATGAACCTTAAGGGAACTTTTGAAGCTTATGCGGCGCCCGAGGGAAAATCGCTGACGAAAATGAACGTAGCCGGAATAGGCGAGATGTTGGAAGGAAGCGACGGCAAAACGGCATGGGCCGTAAACCCGATACAAGGCAACCGTGAAAAATCGGGCATCGAGCTGCTTCAGGCAAAGCTGCTGAACGATTTTTACCGCGACCTCCGGCTCGAAAAACTGTTTCCGAAAATGGAGCTGAAAGCTATCGAAAAAATCGACGGTCGTGACACATATGTCGTCTCTGCCACGGCGGACGGCGTCCCGGAAGAGAAGTGGTATTTCGACACGCAAACCGGTCTGATGGTTCGCTCGGATCTGAACGCGGTCACGCCGGAGGGAAGCCAAGTGCTGGTCAGCTACTACGAAGACATGCGCAAAGTTGACGGAATTTTGATACCTTTCCGCATCCGCTCGGTGACGCCGCAGTTCACGATCGTTATTGCTTCAACCGAAGTGAAGCACGGAACGCAGATCGACGATGCAAAGTTTGCCCGGCCGAAACAGTAGGTAAATCATTATTTCCCGCCGTTCAAAATCGCTTTACGTCTTGCCAGCAGTTTGGCCGGATCGTTGGTGATTATCGATTTCAGGCCAAGACGGATCCCGCGTTTTACCCAGCGCGGATTGTCGGCCGTCCAGATGTTGACAGGAAAATCATGCTTCGACGCCTTTTCCATTAGTTTTTTTGTGGCGAGTGAATAGTGGATCGACAGCTCATCAGCGCCGAACTCCGCGGCTATTTTTACGAGATGTTTTTCCTTGCGAAGGATCGTCATTATCTTCGGAGCAAATAGCGCAGCCGTTCGAAGTGCAGGCAGATGAAACTTTGCACGCGGGATAACGGCGAGCTTAAAACTTTTCAGGATGATCCGTGAAAGAGAGGGTGAGTCTTTTATTGTCTCGCACACGGCTGCCGTCAGGCTTTCAACTTCACCATCACCGCATTTGAGCTCGATAAAGATCAGGCCGTCAAAACCTGAAACCGACTCGAGCGTCTTTGCCAGCGTCGGCACGGTTTCGCCCGAAAAATCTCCATTCCGGTTCTGCGGGGTCATTCGCGCGAACCAGCTTCCGACATCGATCTTCGAAAGTTCGCTTGAGGTAAGCTGCGAGATTTTCAGATTTATGTTTCCCGTCCGATTCAGCGTCGAATCGTGAAATACAACCGGCAGACCGTCCTTCGCCAACCGCACGTCGAACTCCAAACCTTCAGCCCCGTCATTTATCGCTTTCTGAAAAGCCACAAGAGTATTTTCCGGCGCCGAAGCGCTTGCACCACGGTGGCCAATTATCAACGGGTAATCTTGTCTGTTCATGTTGAGAGGGGTGATGCCCGCGAATCTTTTACTCTAGTTCTAGTCTGCGGATTTCTTTTCAAGCAGGAAAATCGATTTCGACCAGCCCATTGGCTGCGTTGCCGGAAATTTGTGATTGCCAACGATATTAAAATACCGTTGTGAAATCTTTCTTACATCTTCGACCGGATGAATTTTGAATTTGTAGAGAAATTCAAGAACCGAGCCGACAAGCGAGGGCTTTACAGGGATGAAAACCAGCCGTCCTCCGGGTTTTACGACGCGCGAAATTTCGCGAAGGCCGTCGTCGAGTGAGACGTATTCGAGCACGCCGCAGGTCAGGATTAGGTCGAACGTGTTGTCACCGAATGGCAGTTCAAGGATATTGCCCTGGACGGCGGATATCCGCCTGGAATCGGCCTTTTTTTCTTTGCGGAACTGATCTCGCGCAATCTTCAGCGACTTTATGGAAAGATCGAAGGCGATGGTCTGCTTCGGCCTAAATCCCGCATCCTGAAAGCCAAGCGTCACAATACCAGTTCCACTGCCGCCGTCCAGCACGACCGAATCAGGCCCGATGCTCAAATCCAGCGACCGCAGATACTTTGCCACCGAAGCGCGATAGCCGTTAACTTTTAACGCGAGGTTATGAACTTCGGCAATCCGGTCGTAAAAACTTTGCGTTTTGGTTTTTCGATTCGCCGCTTTTTGGGGTTTGACCGACATTCTTTGGACCGTTAAATCCTCCCGAACTGTCCACTATTAGCTAAATAACTATCGACTGTTTCTAAAAAATCAGCCGGTAGTTTTTCAGTTGAAAAGTGGATAGTTATTTTTCCGCTAAGAGCCTAAGCATCACCTGGCGCATTTCTTCGATCCGCGTTGGATTGGTGCCGCTTTCGATGTATCGTATCACGCCTTTGCGGTCGATCAGGACTGCGGTCGGCAGGCCCGTCGCGGCATAAAGCTGCTGAGAAAGTTGATCTTTCGCGACTACGAAATCGTACGGTAAATTGTGCTTGATCTTAAAGCTCTTTAGAAATGCGATCTCGTCCGGGTTGTTCATCGGAACACCGCTGGAGTGACCGTAGTAACGTGTGATCCCAAGTATGACAAGGCCGTCGGCTTCGTGATCCCGATGCCATTCCGCAAGCGACGGGAACGCGTCAAAGCAGGGCCCGCACCACGTGGCCCAAAAATCGAGCAAAACCACCTTACCGCGCAACGATTGCAAAGTTTGCATTTTGCCCGGAAACCATTGGTCGACACTGATCAGTTCGGGTGCCGATTCGCCAAGCAGCTTGAATTGTTTCTCACGCTTTTTCAAAAGCCGGATAGCGCTGTCCTGCGTCGGTTTGGTCGGCATTTCTTTGCTGGCCTGGATAAGCGTCGAGAGATAGGTTTCCATAGCCATCGGTTTTCGGCCCGAGTCGATCATGTAAGCGATAAGCTTGTCGGCGGCGTATGCAAACAAGCTGGGCGAACCGATCGCAGCGGCAGTCTTTCGCATGTCTTCAAGCGCCGCGTCAGCGTCTTTAGTATTGCCGGCAGACCGATGGCTTTCGAAAAGCTGCATGCCTGTGTCAAGCGTTTCGTCCAGACCACGTTGAGTTATTCCGCTATCCAGCAGCACGGTTTTTGCTGCCTGGTAAGCCTCGGCCGCATGAACGGCGGCGTCGGCAAATTTCTTTTCGGCGAAATAGGCCTTGGCTAGTTCGCCTTCCATTCGAGCGCGGTCGCTCAGCTTTACCGGCGTGTTTTTCGAATATTCGGCAATCGCCGTTTTTGCGTTGTCAAACCTTCGCTGCTTCGCGGCGATCACCGCAACTATCGACCGTGCCGTCTGCGATTTGTCGGCGGCCGGACCGGGCATGCCGAGATATCGGAGCATGGCCTCATTCGTGCGGTCCAGGTTTTCCGAGATCCAGTGCAGGAGAGCGAGGTAATAAACATCCTCGGTGTTAAGGTTCGTTCGGGCACCGGCAACTGCCGCGTATTTTGCTGCAAGCTGTTTTTGCTCGCGTTCAGTCTGAAGCCGAAGAGCCTCGTTGTACTTGATCTTCTTCGCCTCGTACTCCGCGAACTTTACTTTGTTATAGCCATTCGCTTCGTCGAACATCTGTTTTACCGAGGTATCCGATACCGGAGCAGCCGTATTCTGCGGTACGGCACGGCGAGACTGGGCGAATATTCCCGATGTGGAAAGTAGTGCTAGCGTGAGTACGAAAAACTTCATATTAGAAATTCAGCCATTTCCATCAAGTTTGAAAGCTGAATAGATTTGAGTTCAGCTTTCAGTTTTCCGGAATTATTAAAGCTGCCTTAGATCAGAACGCATTCGCATTCAAACCTTTCTCGGAACGGTCTAGGCCGAAAAGATCGAGATCTTTCGAAACCTTGCCGTCGACGATTGCCTCGCCAATGATCTTTGCCGTGATCGGCGCAAGCAGGATTCCATTTCTATAATGCGCGGTTGCGACGATCAAATTTTGATAACCAATAATGCGGCCGATCATCGGCAGACCGTCCTGAGCGAAAGGACGAAGGCCCGCCCAACTTTCGGCGATTTCGTAAGCTTCTAACGCCGGCGAGATTTCGACTGAGCATTCCTTTAATTGCCCGACCGTATCCGGCGTCACCGACTTATCAAATCCGACATCTTCGACCGATGCACCGACCAAAACGCGGCCGTCCGCCCGGGGCACAAGGTAACCACGCGGGCTGTAAATAACCCGCTCGAACATTCGTCGCGGCGGTGCAAAGCTTATCATCTGACCGCGAATCGGCTTGACCTCGACCGGCACCGTCGCGTCCCCGATTTTGATGAGCGACGTCCACGCACCCGTTGCAAGTACAATGGTTTCTGCGTAAATAGGCGATCCGTCGGCAAGTACGCCCAGCACGCGGTCGCCGTCGACGATCAGTGAATCGACCTGCGTGTTTTCGATAATTGCAACACCTACGGCACGTACGCTCACATCCAAAGCCGTAAGCAATCGTCGGTTCTCAACCTGCCAGTCGTTGGGAAAATAAAGACTCTCTCGAACATCGCCGGACAAATTCGGCTCGGCTTTCAGTGTTTCGGATGCCGAAAGCTTTTCGACCGTGATTCCCGCCGCCTGTTGCCGCGAAAATCTTACTTTCAGATGTTCCGAATCTTCGGCCGTGAAGGCCGCGTAAAGCGTCCCGCTGCGATCAAGCTCGAT
>CADEEU010000257.1 GCA_902826385.1 uncultured Acidobacteriota bacterium
GCCCGGCCGCCGAGAACAAAGCTCGGTCGTACGACAATCGGATAACCGATCTCGCCGGCAACCGCTTTTGCCTCATCGGCCGAGGTCACGCTGGAGTTTTCCGGGCACGGAACGTTCAGCTCGGCCAGCAAGGCTCCGAAACGCTTTCTGTCTTCCGCGAGGTCGATCGAGTCGGGCGAAGTACCGATGATCGGCACGCCCGCGTCATGCAGCCGGTCGGCCAAATTCAGCGGCGTCTGACCGCCGAACTGGACGATCACGCCTTCCGGCTTTTCGACATCGACGATGTTCATCACGTCCTCGAACGTCAGCGGTTCGAAATAAAGCCGGTCGGACGTGTCATAGTCGGTCGAAACGGTTTCCGGATTGCAGTTGACCATGATCGTCTCAAAATCGGCCTCACGCAGTGCGAACGACGCATGGCAGCAGCAATAATCGAACTCGATTCCCTGCCCGATACGGTTGGGCCCCGAACCCAGGATCATAATCTTTCGACGATTCGTCGGGTCCGCTTCGCATTCCTCCTCGTACGTCGAGTACAGATATGGCGTGAAAGATTCGAACTCGGCCCCGCAGGTATCGACGCGTTTGTAAACCGGTGTAATTCCCACAGACTTGCGGTGATCGCGGGCGTCGGCCTCGGTCGCACCGGTCAAAAAAGAAATGCGGCGGTCCGACAGACCGTATTCCTTTGCCCGGCGAAGTTCGTCGTCAGAATATTGATCGATCGGTTTCGAGTCCAAACTTGCCTGAAACTCCATGACCTGGCTGAGCTGGTCCAGGTACCACGGATCGATCTTCGTGAGGCGATGGACCTCGTCGATCGAGTAACCGTTCTGCAGAGCGTAGGTAATATAAGAAAATCGCTGAGAGTTCGGCCGGGCAAGTTTGCGTTGAAGCTCTTCGTAAGGTACGTCAACAAGCCGGAGCGGCTTTACGGCCTCAAGCGAACGCAGCCCCTTGAACAGCGATTCCTTAAATGTCCGCCCGATCGCCATAACCTCGCCGACCGATTTCATTTGCGTCCCGAGCACGTCTTCGGCTCCGGGAAATTTTTCAAAAGCCCATTTCGGAATTTTTGTGACGACGTAATCAATGGTCGGTTCGAACGAAGCCGGCGTCTTTTTTGTTATGTCGTTAGGGATTTCGTCGAGCGTGTATCCGACCGCCAGCTTTGCCGCAATCTTGGCAATCGGAAATCCGGTCGCTTTCGACGCGAGAGCGGACGACCGCGAGACTCGCGGATTCATCTCGATTATCCGTACCTCACCGTTTTCCGGATTGACCGCAAACTGAATATTCGAACCGCCCGTCTCGACGCCGACCTTGCGGATGCATCTGATGGACATGTCACGCAGGTTTTGGTATTCGACATCGGTCAGCGTCTGTGCGGGAGCTACGGTGATCGAGTCGCCGGTGTGCACGCCCATCGGATCGAAGTTTTCGATCGAGCAGATGATGACGACGTTATCGTTCAGATCGCGCATCACCTCAAGCTCATATTCCTTCCAGCCGAGAGTCGATTCCTCAACAACAATTTGAGAGTTTGGAGACGCCGCAAGGCCGCGGCGAGCGATCTCTTCGAATTCCTGGGGATTATAGGCCGTGCCGCCGCCCGTTCCGCCGAGCGTAAACGACGGCCGCACGATTGCCGGATAACCGGTCATTTCGACGATCTCGCGGGCCTCTTCCCAGGTGTGTGCAAAACCGCCCTTGCACGACGGCACACCGATCTCGTCCATCGCCTGTTTGAAAAGCTCACGGTCTTCACCGACCTTGATCGCGTCGATATTCGCACCGATCAACTTCACGCCGAAACGATCCAAAATTCCCTGCTCGAACAGCGAGACCGAAAGGTTCAATCCGGTCTGTCCGCCGACCGTCGGCAACAGGGCATCAGGGCGTTCTTTCTCGATGATCGCGGTCAGGGCCTCGACCGTCAGCGGTTCGATATACGTCCGGTCGGCTATCTCCGGATCGGTCATGATCGTTGCCGGATTCGAATTGACCAACACGACCTCAAATCCCTCATCTTTCAGCGACCTGCACGCCTGCGTCCCGGAATAATCGAACTCGCAAGCTTGTCCAATGACGATCGGTCCCGAACCAATAATGAGTATCTTTTTTATGTCTGTTCTTTTAGGCATTCCTCAGTTGTGTCCAAACTTGACAGTATAGCCGATTCATCGAAAGAGCCCGAAATGATCGCGATCAAAGTTAGCTCCTGTAAGTATTTGAGGCCGAAAACCATTAAGGACAGAACGGATTCAAAGCACCACCTGCCGTTCTGTTCTTCGATTCTGCACACTAAGGAGCGACATAAAATGTTTTCAACTCCACAGGACGATTTAGTCCTTTCTATCCAATCACCCGCCCCCAGTGAACCGGCAATTAAAGACTGGACCGTCATGGTTTATCTGGCGGGCGACAACAACCTAAGCGAACACATGGCATTCTCGCTCGAAGGCCTGGCGAAATTCGGCACATCAATGTCCGACGAGCAAAGGTCGAAAATGAATGTCCTGGCTTACTTTGACGGAGCGTCGCCTACTGCTCCGACAATGTACTTCGATTACACGGACACGGGTCCTGATAGATTGCCTTTTTACCAACCCGTCAGCGGTGAAAACTCCGCATCCGCCAAAGCTGTCCTTGATTTCATCGGATGGTGTACGGCGGAACATGCGGAAAACGGTCGCAGCCGAAAAGCTCGTAATTACGCTCTGATCTTTTCAGGTCACAGCCTGGGTTTTCACGGCAACACGTTTTTGCGAGACGATTCGGCGGATGAGCATTTCACGCTGAGCGATTTTCGCAAGGTCCTAGAGACTGCAAATGAGCACTATTTGGACGATGCGGAAGGAGGACGCATCGCGATTCTCGGCTTCGATACGTGTTTGATGAGCATGCTCGAGGTCGGTTACGAGCTAAAGAATGTCGCCCGAACGCTCGTTGCCTCGCAAGGGAGCCTTCCCAACACGGGCTGGGGCTATGCAAACATGCTTTCGGATTTCGCTGTCGCAATCTCAAGTAGTCGCGATCAGACCCATACCGAGCAAGTCCAAATCGCGGCTGGAAGTCTCGTCCGTTCCTTCACCAACTATCACAAAAGCCTCGCCGTCGGCGGGCGTTCGATAGACATTTCAGCCTGGAACCTGGACCGCGTCGGAACGTTGGCGGAAAAAGTGAGTGAACTTGGGTCGAAACTCCGCCAGGCGTTGCTGCCGGATACCCTGCTTGGAGCGGGTGAAAGGCTGCATGGGGTTCGTAACGAATTGAGAAAGGTGCTGCTTCAAAGCCACTACGACACACAGACCTATATGGAAAACCAGTGCATCGATGTCAAAGATTTCTGCCAGCGGCTGGCCGAAGAATGCAGTCTAAGCGAGGGGGAGCCGTCGACCGTTCTGCGAGATATTGCGTCGGTTTGCGATTCCGTCTCTGAGGCTGTCGACGATTGTGTTATAAAATGTGGCTTTAGCGGCGATGCTTACCAGTTTTCAAACGGAATATCGGCCTACTTTCCGTGGTCGAGTTATGCGTTCGCGTCGACCGATTCACGCTACCGAAGCCTTCGATTCGTGAGCGATGAGGACGGCTCTCAACGCGGCGGCGTGGGAGCACAATGGTACAAATTCCTGATCGAATATGTAGGCAGCCTAACCCTGCGACGCGCCCGCAAATCGCGGAAAATAACATTCCCGACCAGCGGCCGTTATGGTAGTATCGGACACGGTTCACTTTTAGAATTGACGACAGAACAATCGAAAGACAGTCTGCCGTTCACGAAAGACAGTCTGCCGTTCACGAAAGATTGTCTGCCGTTTACGAAGGGTGTTGCTGAATCCGGAAGTTACCTGGGACGGTTTGGCCAGTTCAAAAACTACGAACTTGGTTGGGACATCCACGGATTTGCGGACGAAACTGTTGAAGAAACGGCAGCCGGAAATGTTCGAGATTGATCGGCAGAGTATGATTTTTTTATGCCGCATGGGGCGATTGAAAACGCTATGTGTCATGCTCCTTGCGGCATGTATTTCGCTCGTGTCTACCGTTTCAGAAGACACACAAACCTCGCAACCCTCGATCAGGATCGGAGAAGAAAACGAAGCTCCTTTAGTTGTATGGGATCGCAATTCTATCCGCTCAACAATCGATAAAAGCCTGGAAGAAAGCGAAAATCTCATTGGTAAAAAAGATCTCACGGGTGCCGCTCAATGCCTGCGTAGTGCGGGCCGTCTGCAAGGTATTTTGGGTGACCGAGACTCGGCGTTGCGCACATTAAATAAAGCTCAGGAGTTGAGCAAAAACCTTTCCCCGATCGAAGCGATCACTACGCTCACTCTGTATTCCCGGCTTCTTGTAAAAAATGGCGAATCAAAGAAAGCCGGTACATTTGTCGATCAAGCGATAAGCTTGGCCGAACGGACGACAGACCCGACTGCAACAGGCCTGGCGGTTCGAAGCCGCGGTGAATTGAAAGAAGCAAAACGTGATTTCGCGGGTGCCGAAGCGGATTTTGAAGCGGCGGTCGGCATTTTTCGTCAAACAAACAGCGACCTACGCCTGGCGAGAACTTTGCTCATTTTGGCCGGTGCGCGAGTCGCACTCGGCAAGCTGCGCGAAGGACGCGAAAACGCGATTGAAGCTCGCAGCCTTTTTGAAAAATTCGGCGATGCTCGGGGAATTGTGATCTCGCGGTTACTAGAAGGACATTTCTTAAATTTGCTTGGTCAAAAACAGGAAGCTCAGGATGCGTATCTCGCCGCTGAGGCTGGATTCTCTGCCGATACAGATCCTATCGAAAAAGCAAGGCTTAAAAACGGCTTGGCGTACCTTTATCAAGGGCTTGGCGAGATAAATCTGGCTCATCTCAAAACCAAAGAAGCTCTGGAGCTCTTCAAAGATCAAAAATACTGGACCGCAGTTTCCATAACGCTGCCCGCCCTCGTGGATCTTAGCTTCCGGCTCGGTGACGAAAATGCCGCCTGGGATTATCTAAAGCAGAGCGAAGATCTGTCCCGACGCATGAATGATGATCTTGGACCGGCGGCGTCATATGGTTTTGTCGGCGATTATTATTTTCGCATCGGCAATGACGAAAAAGCTATTTCATACTACAAACGGGCTCTTCCCCTTCTTGAGAAGAAAAGCCAGCTTTTCGCTGCGTCCGGCATTAACGGCAAACTGGGATCGATCTTCGCACGACAAGGGAAACTAACGCTCGCCAAGAGCCGATTCGACCGGTCTTTGGCCGTAAGTCGACAGATTCACAACGAAGTCGGCGAGT
>CADEEU010000258.1 GCA_902826385.1 uncultured Acidobacteriota bacterium
TGATGCACTAACGGAAAGCGTTCGGTCGCCTTAGTTGCAGCCGTGAGGGCTTCGTCCGTATTGCCCATATCTACGAGCTGCTCGACAACGACCGAATCCGCAAACCATGCCCGCGGATTCTCGGCCTGAAACTCCCGCAGCCGTCCCAGAAGTTCCTCTGCGTCGAGGAATCTGCGTGCCTCCGTTCGAAAAGCGAACAATCCGTCACCATTGATCGAACGGCTCTTGACCTCGGCCCAAATAATGTCCAGTGCGGCAAGCTTTTGCTCTTTCGTCCTTAAGAGGTTCAGCCAGGAGGTGATCGAATAGCCGTGATCGGCCCAATTCGTGACGCCGGCCTTGTATTCCGCAATCGCTTCGTCATAACGCCCGAGAGCTTCTAACGCGCGGCCGCGGAACCAGCGGCTGACGGCGTCGTCCGGGCCTACCGCAACCGCGGATTCAGCCGCCTCAAGCGACCCGTCGAGTTTGCCGACTTGCGCGTACCATTGCGACAGTTCCCGAAGGCTCCAGGCGTCTCCCGGATCGGTCCGGGTAAGGTCGCGAAGCACCGCAATTGCCTCGCTCGATTCTTCGTCCAAATAGTGCAGACGAAGTATTTGAAGGCCCCGGTTCATCGGAAATTTTCGGCAGACGGCCCGAAGATGATCCTTTGCTGCCTGCGCACCTTCAAGGCCCTTAGTAAAAAAGGCGATGTTCTCGTGAACGTCATAGGCGGACGGATCACTTTCCGCCACCTGTCGCCACATTGCCAGCGAACCGGCGAGGTCGCCTTTAAGGTGAGCGGCTGTGGCCGACGCTCTTAACCATCGCGGCCGGGCCGATATTTTTTCGGCCGATCTCAGTAGTCCGTCGGCCTCTTCCATTCGCCCAAAACGCGCCTTTACGTCGGACGCGAACAGATGCAGATCTCCGTCAGCGGGCCGCTTTGACACTGCGTCGTCGAGCGTCGCGAAAGCTTCGCTCACCGCACCGACATCGCGTTGGGCGTTGAACAGGCTGCGGGCCGGCATTCCGGACTGTTTGATAAATCGCCGGGCGCGATCCGCCAATACTTCAAGCGCCTCGTCCTCACGTTTCAAATGGCGCATCGCCTGGAAATACGCGTAAGCAAAATTCTCGTCCTTGTCGTTCAACGAGGCCGCTATCCGGTAAAGCTCCGCAGCCTCGTCAAATCTACGTTTCGACCAAAGAATATCGGCAAGGAGTCTGTACGTTAGAGCATTTTCCGGTGAACGCCGAAGCGACCGAAAAAGCCATCGCACCGCTCGATCATGCTGGCGGGCGTCGAGGCCGAGTTCGTATCCGAACATTTGCCAGAACAAAGTATCGGTTTCCTTGTCCTTCGAATAATTCTCAAGCTTTTCGAGCCGTTCGGCCCGACTCGTAAACTGAGCGGAAACGCTTACGTCGTTCAGACGAAGGTTCACATCGTCCGGGAACAGACCGAGCAGGCCGCGCAAAGCGGTCTGAATTCCTGCGGCGTTCGTGTCGTAGCTCGCGACGGCCCATCTTGCCGAATAGGCCAGGCGATGGTTCGCGTCTCTTCCCTCAAGCCCTTTTAGATGTCTGCCCGCTTCGTCGCGATCATGTACTTCGAGTGCCGTCTCGATTCGAAATACCAGGTCGTAGATATCGCTCTCAAACAACTCGTTATCGAGACCCTCCAACAGTCCGGCGTTCTCCGTCGGCACGAGGGCCATAACGCGCGGGCCGTTTGAACGCTGCTCCTCCTCCAACTCGGCGGCGAGAAACTCTCGCATCAGTCGGTAGTATGGATCGCGGACCAAATATGTGCCGCGCCGTTCGTCGTACCCTATGATCGCCTGTAAATGGCCGCCGCCGGGGTGCACCGTCGCCAGCGTTACGGGTACACCGCGTTCGAGAAGTTCGACGGCGTTTCGACGATTCAGGGTAAACTCGCGGGTTGCCCAGCCGTTTGCTTCTGCCCAGGAGCGCTCCTTATAGCTAGGCGTGCCTTCGTAGCACATCTCTTCGACCAGTTCGAGATGCGCGGCTTTTTTCTTCCAGTATTTCGCAATATTAGAGAGCGTCGCGGGTGCGCAGGTAACGTGATGCTGCCTAAGAAAACCGACATCAAGCTGCACGCGCTTCGCTCCCGTTTCCGCGGCGGCCATGTTCTCGACAATCTTTTGGTAAAATTCTCCGCCCGCCTTCGCCGCAAACTCGGCCGCCTCGTCGAGATTGCCCTTCATATACGCCGAATCCGACAGGCCGCCATAAAGCCACTTCGCCGTATCTTCCTCCAGTCTCGGCAAAAGGTCGACTGCCCGCCGCAGCGACCCATACGATTCTTGGTGCATCCCGATCTCAGTCTGGAGTTCCGACAATTGCTTCAGTATCCAGCCATTCTCGACATGTGCCGAAGTCTTGGTCAATAGTTCGATCGCCTCGTCATCACGCTCAAGCAGCGTGAGGTAATGTGCGACCGACGCATTCGTCGCGCGCCGGTAAGGGCCGATTTCCAGGCCTTTCATCGCGGCCTCAAGCGCTTCGTCGTACCGGTCCTGTTGTTCCAGAGCGTAGGACCTAGCGACCCACACCCACGATTCGGCCGGGCAAGCGTCGGCCGCCAAGCGGTGCCATTCCGCAGCGGCTCTGAAATCGCGGAGTGATGCATGGATCTGGCCGATCATCGAATACCACCAGCTCATCAGCTTGGCGTCGGCGCTAAAATTCGGATGTTTGCGGACGAACATCAGCGTCGGCAGCGGACCGCGGCGTGAGAGCATCTCCATTGCGTAGTAAAAGATCGCCTTTGGATGCGTCTTGTCTCGATGCCACGCCTTGGCGGTCAGCCTAAAGGACTCGGCCGGAGCTCCGAGGCTGTAGGCGAGATGCGACGCGAGCAGGAGGGCGTCGGTGCCTTCCCACGTCGACAGATCGCCGTGTTTACCGGCAAGCGCATAGGCCTGCAGATTCAGGTTCTTTTCGTAAGTTTCTTCAATTTCCTGCAGGGACTCGTGGGGTATGATCATAATTCGCCATGGAAGCTTTTCGGCGTGAAGTTCGGAAAACACAGCAGACCGAAATTATTTTCGGCGCTTGAGGTGAGGCGAGTCAAATCGCGGCTATCTTTTGATAATGACCTTGGTGCCGACGGGAATTGCCTGAAAAAGCTCGGTCATTTCTTCGTTATCGAGTGCGACGCAGCCGTCGGTCCAATCGTTGGCGGTGCCGCCGCCGTGGATGTAGATCTCGCCGCCAAGACGCGTTTTTTGCGGCGGCATTCCGCGTTCGTCGATTGCTCTGACGATTTGATCGTGTTCGTCCTTTGAGATCAGCCCGCCGGCAAAACCGCGTGACGCGTCGTCTTTTGCCGGATAGCTCAACCCTAGCGAAAGATGAAAACGACTCTCGGGATTTTTTGTAAAAACATAAAATTCGCCCTCGGGCGTACGGCCGTCGCCCTCGACCTCTTTGTCTTTGTCCGGCGAGAAACCGAGTACCATATCGAAGGTCCTTACTAGCTTGCCGCCGTCATAGACCTCAAGCTTTCGGTCCGATTTCCTGATCGTGAGAGTCGGTTCTTTAAGCTCAGTGAGTTTGGTTTTCTGCATTTGTTTTGTGGCCATTTGCGATAAGACTGAAACCGCTGCCGTCAGCACGGCGGCGACCAGAATCAGAATAATCGTTCTGCGTCGGACGTTCATCTCATTTTACTCCCGAAACGGCTGTTGCCTTATTCGTCATTAGCCTGGCCTGATCTTGCCGTCCGTTTTTTGTCCAAAATGCCGAAAGTTTTTGGTAACGCTCGACCGGATCGTACTTCATCGCCCACGCAAGTTTTGCCATGCATTCCGGGCAGTTATCCAGCGGCCGGCGGTCGGTTTCGGCCAAATGGTTGGTGCCGGACATCAGGCATTCGTACTTCGTACAGTGCTTCATCGAAAACATGTGCCCGGTTTCATGCATCGCGACCTTTAGGGTTCGGTCGAGAAATTGATTGAAGTCCGTCTTTTGCCCCGGACGCGAGAATTGATAAAGCGACCAAACGCTGACGCGTTCCGAGAACGTCGCCTGCCCGAAAACAAACGACCACGTGTCGCCCGGGTAAAGATCGTAATTAGTGAAGGCTATCAAAGCTGCCGCGTCCTTCGGAAGCATTTTCGGCAAAACGTCGTCCAGAAAATACTGTGTCTTTACCTGCAAATTATTGCGGTATTCGATGCGACGCTGCTTATCTTTGGGCACATTCCCGAGCGGTTTTGCGGCGTTTAATTTTACCGGCAGATTATAAAATGCCCGCATATAGTCGGCGGTCAGGCTGATGGCTCGCTGCTGGTCCTGAGTAAATGTTCCGATCGGCTGGATGTAGATCGTCCGGCGTTCCGCGGTCGGCAGCGTCGGATCTGAGGCGACGTATTCTTCAAAGGTCTCGCCGGCTTCCTTTTGTGTATCGAGCCAGTCGCCGTCTTTGACCGTCATCGGTGAAAAGAACTTCTCGACCGACCGCTTTTTGCGTTCGAGCGTTTCTATTCGCTCGTCCTTCGTCGATTCCGCATTTGCGGCCGGCCGGTCGTCGGCGTTACAGCCGGCTATCAGCAATGCCATTAAAAGCGCCGCAAATTTCATAAGAGCTTAGACGACATCCGCGACCGATTGTTCCACACGTTTTATGTTAATTGTGCGCGGCTCGTCTCCGTCGCCTTCGATGTCGAGGGAAATCACATTTCGGTCGAACCGAAGATCGCCGAGACGCTCGGCCCATTCGATAATGACGATCGCTTGCGAGTCGTCCAATATCTCGTCGAGCCCGACCGCAAACGCAACATCCGAACCCTCGTCGATACGCCATAAATCGATGTGATAGATGTCACGGTCAGGCGTCCGGTAAAGATTTACCAGCGAAAAACTCGGACTTGTCACTTCATCGACATCGTAACCAACAGCGTGGACAATCCCTTTCGTCAGCAAAGTCTTACCCGCACCCAATCCGCCACGCAGCAACACTACGTCGCCGCCACGAAGCCCGCTGCCGAGCCTATCGCCGAAAGCAAAGGTTTCGTCCGGGCTGTCAGAATGAAATTTATCTTCGGCCATTTTTAGAACAGGATATACAGGATGGTTAGGATAAGACTTTCTTTATCCTGATCATCCTGTCCATCCTGTTAAAACTACTCTATCGGCAACCCGATCTGCGTAAACCACGACAGCTTGTCCCAATAGCCGCGCTGGAGAACGATCTTGCCGTCCTTGAAGTTGAAAAATCCGCATCCTCGAATCTCAAACGAT